>JBBSCX010000283.1:0-5146 GCA_038249905.1 Burkholderiales bacterium | reverse complement strand
GGCACTGGCGGTTCGGTCTGCAACAGGTCCGCGCGCAGCAGATCGGGGGCGCGACTGTGGTGGATGTTCAAAGTCAGAATCATCGGCGTCGGCGCGGGGCACAGATAACTCATTTCGAAACCGACGCGGATATGCATGGCAAGGGGGCTCGGGTGGGGGTGGGGGCGCGGGGATGGGAGAGTGTCAATGTTGCAGCACAGCAATGCCCGCGTCGGTGCGGTTCCTCACCGACGGGCTTGCCGGGCGGATGACTCATCATGGCGCGCACGACCTGGCAGGGCGCCCTCCAGCGGGTGCAAGGTCTTGCTCACCGGGTCTTGGCGTCGACGGGCGCCTGGAATACCGACCAGCGGCCGTCCATGAACAGATACAGCGCCGACGAGATGCGCATGCTGTCGCTGGTGGCATGCAGTTCACCGACGGCGCGGCGCAGGAGCTCGACGCCGCGGGCATCGGCCAGCGGCGCATACAGCAGCCCACCGCGCTTGACGACGGCGACGACCAGGCCTTCGGGGTGACGCTGCAAGAGCCCGTTCCAGTAAGTGCGGTCGAGAAAGTAGCTGCTGTCCAGGTCGGGCGATCGGCCCTGCACCTGCATCAGGCTGGTCCAGGGCGTGGCCTTGGGTTCGCCGTAGACGCGCCGGATGTTCTGCAGCGCCAGGTCCAGCGCGGCCTCGGGGCTCAGGCCCAGGCGCTGCAGGTCCTCGGGCGTGGCGTTGGGCATGAAGTTGGGTGTGTCGAAGACGAAACGCACGTGCATGTCGCCGATGACTTCGAACCAGGCGTTGGCGATCTCGATGTTGCCGCGATCGGGCACCCAGGCCTTGACCTTGGGGCTGGGCACCAGGCCCTCGCTGGTCTTGTTCGCGCCGCGGCTCTCGCGCAGCACCACCATCAGGTTGGCGGCGCTGTCGTCCCAGCCGCGAGCGGACTGGGCGTGCAACGCAGAGGCGGCAATCAGCGCCAGCAGCAAGGCCAGCACAGGGACCCACAAGTGGGCCAACGAAAGGGCCAGGGGGTGGCGGCGCATGAGGGTGCGGATTGCAGAGGGGACGGCTGAAACGATAGCCGACCGGCCGGCGTTTCGGTGGCCGACCGTGCAGGCTTGCCCCTGTGCGCTTGACTGATACTGCCCCCATGAGCAAAGGCTGCGCAACTCAGGACCACGACCACGACCATGACCACGGGCACAGTCATGGCGGCGCCACCAGCCCGCGCTACCGTCGCGTGCTGTGGCTGGCGCTGTGGATCAACGCGCTGATGTTCGTGGTCGAGGGGGCGGCCGGGCTGCAGGCGGGTTCTGTCGCGCTGCTGGCCGATGCCATCGACTTCTTCGGCGACGCCGCCAACTACGGTGTGTCGCTGTTCGTGCTGGGCATGGCGCTGCGCTGGCGCGCGCGGGCAGCACTGCTCAAGGGCCTGTGCATGCTGGGCTTCGGCGTCTTCGTGCTGGGCCGCGCCGGCTGGGTGCTGGCCGCTGGCGACACGCCCGAGCCGTTGATCATGGGCCTGGTCGGCGCGCTGGCGCTGGTGGCCAATGTGGCGGTGGCGGTGATGCTCTACGCCTGGCGCGAGGGCGACGCCAACATGCGGTCGGTCTGGCTGTGCAGCCGCAACGACGCCATCGGCAACCTCGCCGTGATGGTCGCGGCCCTGGGCGTGGCGGGCACCAGCGCCGCCTGGCCCGACCTGGCCGTGGCGGGGCTGATGGCGCTGCTGGCGATCAGCGCCGGCTGGTCGGTGGTGCGGCAGGCGTGGGCGGAAATGCGACAGGCTGCGGCCGCGCCCGGGGTCGACGCGGCGTAAGGGCCGGCGGCCGGATTTGACGGCGGGATGCAACGGCCAGTGGCGACAGTCCGATGTGACGGACGGACCTGAGGGCCAGCCCGTTGATCCGGCCGTGATCCGGCCGTGATCCGGCCTTGATCCGTTCTTGACATGCGGCCGTCAGGCTCGCGGTCCTGCCTACACTGCGCCGCCCATGCCCACACCCCCGCTGCACCTGCTGGTGGTCGAGGACCACGCCCCGCTGCGCGAACAGATCGTCGCGCTGCTGCAGCGCGCCGGCCACCGCGTGGACGAGGCCGCCGATGGCCGTCTGGCCTTGCAGATGGCGCTGGAGCAGCCGCCTGACGTGCTGCTGCTGGACCTGGGCCTGCCCGGCCTCGGCGGGCTGGCGCTGTGCCAGCGCTTGCGCGAACGTTCAGCCCGCCATGTGCCGGTGCTGATGCTGACGGCGCGCGACACGCTGCCCGACAAGCTGGAAGGTTTTGCCGCCGGCGCCGACGACTACCTGGTCAAGCCCTTCGCCAGCGAAGAACTGCTGGCGCGGGTGCAGGCCCTGGCGCGGCGCCGCGGCGCCGGCGACGACTACCTGCTGCGCATCGGCAGCCTGACGGTAGACCGCCGCGCGCGCGAGGCGCACCGCGCGGGCCAGCGGCTGGCGCTGCCGCCCATCTCGTTCGCCATCCTCCTGCTGCTGGCCGAGGCCTGGCCGCGGGCGCTGACGCGCAGCGAACTGGTGCACCGTCTGTGGCACGACGAGGCGCCCGAGTCCGACCCGCTGCGCACCCACCTGTGGCAGTTGCGCCAGGCGCTGGACCGGCCCTTCGCCCAGCCCCTGCTGCGCACCGTGCATGGCGTGGGCTTTCGTCTGCAGGCCGATGACGGCGATGCGGTGGATGGCAACGCTGTGGCAGCCCCGCCGGTCGCCGCCCCGCCATCGGCAGGCGCATGAGGCAGCGCCTGCACCGCCGGCTGATGTTCACCTTCGCCGGCTTCACGCTGCTGGTCAGCGCGGTCTTCGGTCTGTCGGCGATGGCCTTTGTCTACACCGTCGAAGACCGCTTTCTCGATCGCCTGCTGCAGCAGGAAGCCCAGCGCCAGCGCAGCCACCACGCCGCGCAGGGCCGCTGGGGGCCGACCGGCAGCGACTTCATCAGCCTGCACACCAGCACTGTCAGCCTGCCGGCCGACCTCGCGCGCCTGCTGGCCGTCGAACCGCGGCGCACCGAGGTCGCGGGCGACGACGGCCGCCATTACCACCTGCTGGCGCTGCAGGCGCGGGGGCAGGCGCCGTGGCTGGTGGCCGAGGTCAGCCAGCAGTTGATCGTGCGGCCGATGCGGCAGGACCTGCTGGGCTGGCTGGCCGGCTTTGGCGGCGCCATGGTGGTGGTGGCGCTGGGCCTGGCCTGGGTGCTGGCCCGCCGCGTCAGCGCGCCGCTGGAGCGCCTGGCCGCGCAGGTGGCTGCCGCCGGCCCCGAGGCCCTGCCCACGGGCCTGGCCGCCGGCCTGCGCGACGACGAGGTCGGCGCGCTGGCGCAAGGCTTCGACGCCTTGCTGGCCCGCACACGCGACTTCATCGCCCGCGAACAGGCCTTTACACGCGATGCCAGCCACGAATTGCGCACGCCGCTGACGGTGCTGCGCATGGCCATCGAACGCCTGCAGACCGATGCCACGCTGACGGCAGAGGTGCACAAACGACTCCGGGGCATGCACACCGAAACGCAGTTGATGCACCAGAGCGTCGAGACCCTGCTGCTGCTGGCCCGTGAAGCGCCCGACAGCGCTGCGGCGCCGGCCGCACCGGTGGCTGTGCTGGCGCTGGTGGAGCAGTGGGTGCTGAGCCATGCACAGGCACTGGACGCCCAGGGCCTGAGGCTGGACCTGCAACTGCAGCGCCACGACACGCTGGCGCTGCCGGTGCCGGTATTGCAACTGGCACTGGCCAGCCTGCTGGGCAATGCCTGCACCCACGGCCAGCGTGGCGGCTGCATAGGGGTGCACCTGTCGCCCGAGGGCCTGTGCATCAGCAACCCGGGCCCGCCGCTGCCGGCCGGCGCAGGCACCGCGGGCGTCAAGGGCGAGGCCAGCGAGGGCCATGGCCTGGGGCTGTCCATCGTCGCGCGGCTGTTGCAGCGCCACGGCAGCGCATTGCAGTTGCGACACCTCGACGGCCGCACCGAGGCGCTGATCCTGCATCCCGCGCGCGCGTCCCACTGAGCACGGGCGCCGTTCAAGACCCGGGCAGGGCCCGGGCTCAGGTAATGACGTCGGGCGCGCTGCGGCCGGTGCGTTCGCTGATGCCGGCGACGCGGTCGGCCAGGCCGATCAGATCGGCCAGCGCTTGCTGCGGGTCCAGGCCCAGGCGCGCGGGGTCGGCCTCATAGCGCTCGATGTAGACACGCAATGTCGCCCCCGACGTGCCGGTGCCCGACAGCCGATAGACGATGCGCGACCCGTCGCTGAACACCAGGCGCAGGCCCTGGTGCTGCGACAGGCTGCCGTCGATGGGGTCGAGGTAGCTGAAGTCGTCGGCGGTGTCGATCAACCAGGCCTCGAGATTGGCGCCCTGCAGCAGCGACAGGCGGTCGCTGATCGACTGCATCAGCTCATTGGCGACCGCGCTGTCGATGTCCTCGTAGTCGTGCCGCGTGTAGTAATTGCGACCGAATTGCACCCAGTGTTCGTGCGCAATCTGCTGCACGCTCTGACGCCGCACGGCCAGGATGTTGAGCCACAGCAGCACGGCCCAGACGCCGTCCTTTTCGCGCACATGATCGCTGCCGGTGCCGGCACTTTCTTCGCCGCAGATCGTCACGCGGCCGGCATCGAGCAGGTTGCCGAAGAATTTCCAGCCCGTGGGCGTCTCGAAGCAGGGCACGCCCAGGGCCTGCGCCACACGATCCGCCGCTCTGCTGGTGGGCATGGACCGGGCGATACCGACGATGCCCTGGGCATAAGCCGGCGCCAGGTGCGCATTGGCCGCCAGCATGGCCAGCGAATCCGAAGGCGCGACGAAGATGCCACGGCCGATGATGAGATTGCGGTCGCCGTCGCCATCTGACGCGGCGCCCAGGTCGGGCGTGTCCTGGCCGTCGGGCGACATCATCAGCCCGTACAAGACCTTGGCATGCACCGGGTTCGGGTCGGGGTGGTGGCCGCCGAAGTCGGGCAGCGGCGTGCCATTCATCACCGTGCCTGCCGGCGCGCCCAGTTCACGTTCGAAGATGGCGTGTGCATAGGGCCCGGTGACAGCGTGCATGGCGTCGAAGGCCAGGCGAAAGCCACCCGCAAACATCGCTGCAATGGCGTCGAAGTCGAACAGGCGGCGCATCAGCACGGTGTAGTCGGCCACCGGGTC
>JBBSCX010000282.1:0-5165 GCA_038249905.1 Burkholderiales bacterium | reverse complement strand
CGCTGGCGAGGCCCTGTTCGCTGCTGGTGGCGGTGAGCTTGCCGGTCAGCATCAGGCCCCAGACCGCGGCGTTGACGAACATCGAGGGCGAGTTGCCGAGGTGGCTGTGCCAGTCGCCACGCCCGATCTTGTCGCGGATCAGTGCATCGCGCGTGGCGTTGTCCGGGATGCGCAGCAATGCCTCGGCCAGGCACATCAGGGCCACGCCTTCCTGGCTGGAGAGGCTGAATTCCTGCACCAGGGCCTCGACTCCGCCGCTGTCCTTGTGGCGCGCGGCACGCAGGCCCTCGACGAGCCGGGTGGCGCACTGTCGGATGGCGTCGCGCTGGGCGGGGTCGGCGATGCGGGCACCCTGCAATAGCAGCGGCAGGCACTCGGGCTCGGGGCGGTGCCAGGCGGCGGTGATGGTCGCGCGCAGGGGGGTCTGCGGCAGCACGCCCTGCGCCCAGTCGAGGAAGGGCGTGGTGCCGGGTGCTGAATCGGGCGGACTGGCCGGCTCGGCCTCGTCCGCCGCCGCTGCGTTCGCGGCTGCGGCTCCGTTTGCGGCTGCGTTTGCGTCTGCGTTTGCGTCTGGACTGGAGGCGACAGGTGCCGCTTCGGTCGGGAACGCCGGCTCGCCCCGCTCCAGGCGTTCGACGGCCTGCAGCACCGCCTGCTTGATCAACCAGTGCGGCGTGCGCCCCAATGTCGCGGCCGCGTCCTTGACGCGCGTCCGCAGCGCCTCGTCCATCTTGATGCCCAGGGTCACGGCGTTCATGGTTGCGCCTCTCAAAACTGAAGGTGCAACCATTTTGATCAATGGTGCAACCTGCATGACAAGGGTTAACACTCATCAGACGCCGGACCTGCGCTGAGATTTGCGCCCCAGTCCTGTGGGACTTTGTTTCCATTCTGTGGCAGTGGCGCCCTCAAAGCCGGTTACATTGGCGGGGTAGATCGCTACAAGATTGTTGATTGACGGTTTTTGCTCGACCCCTGCCCCGTGGCAGGCCCGAAGTGGATTTCCTGATCGGTGATTTTTTAGGCCCGCATCTGCACTGCGACAGCATGTGCTGCGCAGCAACCGTGAAAGGAAATGCACTATGAGCACGCAAACCGGCACTGTGAAGTGGTTCGACGATGGCAAGGGCTTCGGCTTCATCACCCCCGACGGTGGTGGCAAGGACCTCTTCGCCCACTTCAGCGAAATCCAGAGCACCGGCGGCTTTCGCAGCCTGGCCGAGAACCAGAAGGTTCAGTTCGAGGTGAAGCAAGGCCAGAAGGGCCCGCAAGCCTCCAACATCCGCGGCGTCTGAAGACCCGCTGATCCAGGCGGCACGCCGCCTGCACACCCAGCCGCAGCCTGTGCTGCGGCTTTTTTTCGTCTGCCCGCGCGGCCCTTCTTGCCATCCGGAAGAATCCGGCAAAAGGCCGTCCGGCCGAGGGTTATCCGGGACCGGCCCGACGCGCCTCGCCCCTACAGTTCGCCCCGTCACTTGTGCTGTCCCGACGCGCCGAACCTGTCTCAGGCATGCAATCGATACCCCCGCCCTGCCCCCAAGGTCCCCAGCGCCTGAGTTGCGCTCGCTGCGGCATCTCTGCTGTGGCCGGTGATGCCGCCTGGCAGCGACTGACCTCCACGTCCCATTCCGGCACCACCGTGGCCGAAGAACGCTTGGGCCATGCCGTGGGCATGGACCTCTGCCGTGACTGCCTGCGTGCCACGCTGCGTGGCATGCTGGGCATGGGTGCGCAGCTTGTGCCTTCTATTGGTGGTGGTGGACGAATGAATGCGGACGGGTCCCGGCATGGCCACTGCCCGGACCTGCGGTCCGACGTGGGCTTCGAGCACCGCGCCGCCGAAGCACGCCAGCTGGAGCGTGGGCGCGCGCAGCGCGCGGTGCGGTCGATGGAACGCACGGATGCCTTCGTGCGCGCCAGCCAACGCCGGCTGCAGGCCTGGCGGCGTGCCGATGCCGATGCCGATGCCGATGCCGAAGGCCGCAGTGCCAACGATGCCGATGGCGCCGACGCACGCCTGCAGGCTGACGGCAGCGACGCGCCGCATGCCAGCGAGGCGGCCGACCACCGGCCCGCCGGCGTCGCGGGCCGCGATGCGGCCGACGGTCAGGCGCGTGGCAGGTCGGCTTCGGCCAGCAGGGGTGCGGCGGCGTCCTTGGGGGCCAGCAACGGCCACGCCAACACGACCGCGGGATGGCCCGACGCTGCGTCGGCCGGCGCGCCTGGCACCACATCGGTCAGCGGCCATGCGATGCCCAGCGCCGGATCGTCCCAGCGCAACGAACGCTCGCAATCGCGGGCGTAGACGTCGGTGGTCTTGTAGAGGAATTGCGTGCCGTCGCGCAGGGCGATGAAGCCGTGCGCGAATCCTTCCGGCACCCACAGCTGGCGGCGGTTGACGGCGTTCAGCTCGACCCCGAACCATTGCCCGAAGTGCGGTGACCCAGCGCGGATGTCCACCGCCACGTCCCAGGCCGCGCCTGCGACCACGCGCACCAGCTTGCCCTGGGCGTGCGGTGCCAACTGGTAGTGCAGGCCACGCAATACACCCGCCTGGCTGGTGGAATGGTTGTCCTGCACGAAGCGGCGCGGCACCGGCAGGCCCAGTTCACGCAGACCGGCTTCGAAGCGCGCCTCGTTGAAGCTCTCCATGAACCAGCCGCGGTCGTCGCCGAAGACCGCGGGTTCGACGATGACGACGCCGGGCAGCGGCGTGGGCAGCAGCTTCACTGCACCATCCCGTGCATCAGTACACCTTCTCGCGCAGCACCTGCATCAGGTACTGGCCGTAGCCGTTCTTCAGCAGCGGCGCGGCCAGGCGTTCCAGCTGCGCGGCGTCGATCCAGCCGCTGCGGTAGGCAATCTCCTCGGGGCAGGCCACCTTCAGGCCCTGGCGCTTTTCCAGCGTGGCGATGAATTGCCCGGCCTCGAGCAGGCTGTCGTGGGTGCCGGTGTCCAGCCAGGCGTAGCCGCGACCCATGATCTCGACCTCGAGCTGGCCCTGTCGCAGGTACTGCGCGTTGACCTCGGTGATCTCGAGTTCACCGCGCGCGCTGGGCTTGATGGCCGCGGCGATGTCGCACACCTGCTGGTCGTAGAAGTACAGGCCCGTCACGGCGTAGTTGCTCTTCGGCAGCCTGGGCTTTTCTTCGATGCTGAGTGCGCGCTTGTCGGCGCCGAACTCGACCACGCCATAACGATCAGGGTCGTTGACGTGGTACGCGAAGACGCTGGCGCCGTGGCGACGGTCGCTGGCGCGGTGCAGCAGCGGCTGGAAGTCGTGGCCGTAGAAGATGTTGTCGCCCAGCACCAGGGCGCTGGGTGCACGGCCGACAAATTCGCGCCCGAGGATGAAGGCCTGCGCCAGGCCGTCCGGGCTGGGCTGCACGCAGTAGCGGATGTCCATGCCCCAGCGGCTGCCGTCGCCCAGCAGGGCTTCGAAGCGCGGCGTGTCTTGTGGCGTGCTGATCAGCAGCACCTCGCGCATGCCGGCCAGCATCAGCGTGGCCAGCGGGTAATAGACCATGGGCTTGTCGTACACCGGCAGCAACTGCTTGCTGATCGCCAGTGTCGCCGGGTGCAGCCGGGTGCCAGAGCCTCCGGCCAGGATGATGCCCTTGCGGGCGTGTGTGGCGGTCATGTCGGGCCGTTCTGGAGGTTCGGGTTTCAGGCGCCGGGCGCGGTGATCTCGGCCAGCATGCGTTCCACGCCCGATTGCCAGTGCGGCAGCCGCAGGCCGAAACGCTGCTGCAGCAGGCCGGTGTCCAGACGTGAATTCAACGGCCGCTGCGCCGGCGTCGGGTAGCTGCTGGTCGGCACCGGGCGGATGGCCTCGGGGGCGACCTTGATCGCCCGGCCGTGCGCACGCGCCCATTCGATGGCGAAGCGCGCGTACTCGAACCAGGTCGTCTCGCCGCCGGCCACGCAGTGGTAAGTGCCCGACAACGACCTGTCGCCGTGCAGTGCGCGCGCGGTGTGGGCGGTGATGTCGGCCAGCAGGTCGGCCCCGGTGGGCGCACCATGCTGGTCGTCGATGACGTTCAGGGCCTCGCGTTCGGCGGCCAGCTTCAGCATCGTCTTGGCGAAGTTGCCGCCGCGCGCCGCATAGACCCAGCTGGTGCGCAGGATCAGGTGGCTGCAGCCGCTGGCGCGGATGGCCTGTTCGCCTTCCAGCTTGGTCTGGCCATACACGCTCAGCGGGCCGGTGGGCGCGTCCTCGGCCCTTGCCGCGCTGCCGCTGCCGTCGAAGACATAGTCGGTGCTGTAGTGCACCAGCAGGGCGCCACGGGCCGCGGCCTCAGTCGCCAGCACGCCTGGCGCGATGGCGTTGAGCGTGCGCGCCAGTTCGGGTTCGCTCTCGGCCTTGTCGACGGCGGTGTGGGCCGCGGCGTTGACGATCAGGTCGGGCGCGATTGCCTGCACCAGCGCGCGCAAGGATTCAGGCTGAGAGAAGTCGGCACGCCAGGGGCCCGCGGTGTCGAAATCCAGCGCCGTCAAGTCACCCAGCGGGCGCAGCGCACGCTGCAGTTCCCAGCCGACCTGGCCGTTGCAGCCGAGCAGCAGGATCTTCATCGGGTGCTGTAGTTGGTGGACAGCCAGTCGCGGTAGCTGCCGCTCTGCACCTGCGCCACCCAGTCGCTGTTCGCCAGGTACCACTGCACCGTCTTGCGGATGCCGGTGTCGAAGGTCTCGGCCGGGCGCCAGCCGAGTTCACGCTCGATCTTGCGGGCGTCGATGGCATAGCGGCGGTCGTGGCCCGGGCGGTCCTTGACGTAGGTGATCAGGCGCCTGTAGCTGCCGGCTGGATCGGGCCGCAGTTCGTCGAGCAGGGCGCAGACGGTGTGCACGATCTCGATGTTGGGCTTCTCGTTCCAGCCGCCGACGTTGTAGACCTCGCCCACGCGCCCACCGGCCAGCACGGCGCGGATGGCGCTGCCGTGGTCGCCGACATAGAGCCAGTCGCGCACCTGCATGCCGTCGCCATAAACCGGCAGCGGCTTGCCCTCGAGCGCGTTGGCGATCGTCAGCGGGATCAGCTTTTCCGGGAACTGGTACGGCCCGTAGTTGTTCGAGCAGTTGGTGGTGATCGCGGGCAGGCCATAGGTGTGGTGGTACGCGCGCACCAGGTGGTCGGAGCCCGCTTTCGATGCCGAATAGGGGCTGTT
>JBBSCX010000281.1:0-5257 GCA_038249905.1 Burkholderiales bacterium | reverse complement strand
TCACCCACCGGCTCGAAGCGCCCGCCCAGGCAGCCCGCCAGGAACTGTTCGGTGACGGCGTTGAACGAGATGCGGTTGGGCGGGCGTGCAAAGCCGTGGCCCTCGTCGGGGTAGAGCACGTAACTGACGGGGATGCGGCGCGACTGCATCGCGGCCACGATCTGGTCGCTCTCGGCCTGCTTGACGCGCGGGTCGTTGGCGCCCTGCCCGATCAAGAGCGGGCGCTCGATGCGCGCCACGTGCGTCAGCGGTGAACGCTCGGTCAACAGGGCGCGGCCCTCGGGTGTGTCGGGGTCGCCCATGCGGGCGCCGAAAATCTTGCGGATCGGCGCCCAGTACGGCGGGATCGAATCCAGCAACGTGATCAGGTTCGAGGGACCGACGATGGACACGCCGCAGGCAAAGTCCCTGGGCGTCAGCGTCACCCCGGCCAGAGCCGCATAACCGCCGTAGCTGCCGCCCATGATGGCGACCTTGTCGCGCTGCGCGATGCCCTGGGCTGCCGCCCATTGCACGGCGTCGATCAGGTCGTCGTGCATCTTGCGGCCCCACTCCTTGTCGCCGGCATTGGTGAAGGCCTTGCCGAAGCCGGTGGAGCCGCGGAAGTTGACCGACAGCACCGCATAACCGCGGTTGGCCAGCCACTGGTGCCCGGGGTCCAGGCCATAGCCGTCGCGCGCCCACGGCCCGCCGTGCACCAGCAGCACCATGGGCAGCGGGCGATCGGGCTTGCCGTCGCCGTTGGCATCGCTGCCGCGGGGCAGGGTCAGGTAGCTGGGCAGCGTCAGGCCGTCGCGGCTGGTGATCTCCAGGCCCTGCATGGTCGCCAGCGGCAGGCCGGCCAGGGCCGGCCGCGTGTCGTACCAAAGGCGGGTGTTGCCGCTGGCCCGGTCGTACAGCCAGGTCTTGACCGAGGCGTCAGAACGCACGACGTTGACGACCCAGGTGGCGTCGTCGCGCGTGCGCGCCGCGACGTTGAATTCGCCGCCGTCGGCCAGCTTCTCCAGCCGCGCCAGATCGGGCGCGATGGCAGGGTCCACCGCCACCCAGCGGTTGCGCAAATAGGTGGCAGACGCCGCCTGCACCACGCCCGTCACCGGGTGCTGCAGCGCGCCGCTGACGTCGGCACGCGCATCTTCGTAGACCAGACGGCGCTGGCCGTTGATGCTGTCGATGGCAAACAGCGCGCCGGTATTGCGGCCGCGGCTGTCGAGCAGGTAAGCGGTTCGGCCGTCGGTGCTCATGCCGACGATTTCGGTGGTCAGTGAATCCTCCTGCGGCACCTGGGACCAGGATTTCCACGCACCACCCACCCGCTCGAACCATTCGTTGCCGCCGTCGGGACGCTGGCGCGTGGCGTAACGCGGCGTGAAGTTGGCATCGACGACGAAGCCGGCGTATTCGGTGTTCTCGAGCACACGCACGCGCTCGCCGCTGGCGAGATTGACGCGCACCAGATCGAACCGCTGCGGGTCGCGGTCATTGACCGAGAGCAGCACCTCGCCCGGGAAGGTGTCGGACAGCGCGGCGATGCCGGCGCGCGAGCCCTTGGGGCTGAGTGCACGTGCCGCACCGCCTTCCAGCGCCACGGCAAAAACCTGAAAGTTCTCGTCGCCGCCTTCGTCCTGCCGGTACAGCAGGTGGCGGCCGTCGCGCGCAAAGCTGAAGCCGCGGATGCCCCGTCGGCGGTCGTCGGTGATGACACGGCCGGCATCCGGCGTGGCCGCGGGCGCCACCCAGACGTTGAGCACGCCATCCTTGGGCGCCACCCAGGCCAGCCAGCGGCCGTCCGGACTGATGCTGCCTGCCGCACGCCGGGGGTTGCCGAACAGCACCTGGCGTGGGATCAGCGGCGCCGCTGCAGGGGACACAGGTGCGGCCGCCGTTGCCGCCGGTGGGGTGGGCGTGCTGCCGCAGGCGGCCAGCAGCAAGGCCCCGGCGGCCAGCATGCAGACAGAGGTACCGGCGGGCATGGGGGCCCACAGACGGGGAACAGGGGGGCGAGTCGTCGTGCCAGGGCGCAACAGGATCGGGGCGGTCATCGGTGCAGGCTCCGCAAGGGCTTGGGAGCGCGCATCGTCGGCCGCTTGGCGCCGCAGCGCAAGGGGGCCGGCAGACTTGGGCCCCGAGAGACTTGGGGGTCGACCGACAGGGGACTGGCAGGGCCTGGCAGGCGCTCAGGCCACTGCTGCCTCGACGACGCGGTTGCGCCCCTGTCGCTTGGCCTCGTACAGCGCGGTGTCGGCCGACTTGACCCAGGCCTCACCCGTCTGCCCCGGCTGCAGGGTGCTGACACCAATGCTGACCGTCACCGCCTGCCCCGGCAGCAGCTCTGCCTCGCCCAGGCGCTGCCGCAGATCTTCGGCCACTTGCAACGCGGCGTCGCGCGGGGTCTGCGGCAGCAATAGCACGAACTCTTCGCCACCGGTGCGAAACAGCAGGTCGCCGTGGCGTTTGCGGGCGTTGACGGCCGCCACCAGCCGACACAGCACCAGGTCGCCGGCGTCATGGCCATGGCGATCGTTGACGCGCTTGAAGTGGTCGATGTCGATCAGCAGCAGCGCATGCCCCGCGGGCGCCACGGCGGCCGGCAAACCATGCTGGCCCAGATGTGACTGCAGATGGGCCTGCAGATGGCGCCGGTTCCAGGCGCCGGTCAGCGGGTCGGTGATGGTCTGCGTCACCAGCGCCTGCTGCAGGTTGCCGACGACGTTCAGCACGACATGGATCATCGCCAGCGTGATGCCCAGCGACATCAGCAGCCGCGCCGCGAGCGGACCGCCCAGCGACACCCACGCCACCGCCGTGACGCCGGCCAGCAGCACGGCCGCCAGGGCCACGGCCTGGCGGCGCGGCAGCACGAAGAAGAACATGAACAGCGCCGGGTAAGACCACAGCACGCCGTAGCTGCCCTGGAAGTAGGCCGAGGTCAGCACGCCGGCAATCATCGCCACACACAGCAGCCAGAAGGGCAGCGCGGCACGGGACCGGCGCTGCAGCGACCAGGCATTGGCCGCCATCGCGCTGCTGATTGCCAGGTTGACGGCGAAGATCATCCAGTTCGCGTTCACCAGGTGCAGCATTGCGAACGGAACCATCGCCAATGTGCCGAGCTGGCTGAAGCGCAGGCAGATGCCGTCACGGTGCACTGCGAGCGCGTCGTTGTCGATGTTCAGCGCCAAGCTGGCGCGGTGGATCCACTGCATCAGTGCCATATCGCCCTCCGCGCCCGGGACTGCACAGGCAGGCGCGGCATGCAAAGCCAAAGCGTGACGGAGTGCGTCAAGCGGGCGGCGCCAGCGCTGCTTGCGCCCCGGCGCCGCCCCAGCCCGGTCAGATGACCGGCAGCCCTTCTTCGGTCTCGCTGGTCGGCGGCACCACACCGTCCAGCACCAGCGGCGCGGCGCGCTCATCGCTGATCAGCCCACCGACGAACAGCGTGTAGGCGCGCGCCGTCAGCGTGGCATCGGCCGGCACATTGCCCAGCGGTGCTGCCGGGGGCGGCGGCGGGCTGTAGGAATCGCCGCCGCCACAGGCCACCAGCAGCGCCGCGGCGGCCGACGCGACCAAGAGTCGAAGTGTGTTCATGGCGCGGCTCCTCAACGGCTGCCCGGCAGGGGCGTGTTCAGGTACGGAAAGCCCGGCAGCAGCGGCACCACGGCTTGGTCGACGGCGTCGTGCAGGCTGAAGGCGGTGGCGCCCAGCGGCACCTTCGACGGGTTGCAGTCGGCGCCGAAGCCCAGGGCATTGGTGGTGCCGTTGGCCATGCAAAGTCCGCCCATCACCGCCACCAGCGAGATGTCGACGACGTCGTCCTTGGGCCGGCGGCCGTTCGGGTAGCCGGCGTTGTCATTGCCTCCTGCCAGGATGTTGCCGACGATGCCCAGCCGGTTCTGCATCGCGAACGGCACCGGCGCGATGGCGGTGTTCAGACGCAGCATCTCCGAGCCCACCACGTTGCGCGGCTGGTTGACGCCCGCGATGCCGGTCAGAAAGGTGGTGACGAGGTCGTTGCGCGGAAAGTTGGTGGGCGCGATACCGGGCAGGGCCAGCGCGATCTCCAGCAGCGCAGGCAATGTCGGGTTGGTCACGTAGTCGATGAACTGGCCGTCGCCACGGGGCGCCGAGGCGTTGAACTTGTCCTTGTCCTTCAGGCCGATCACGACCTCGTTGACCAGGGGCATGCCCAGGCGCGACACCTGCACCCAGGCGCCGCCGGGCTTTTCGGTCGTCTGGTGGCCGGAGGGCGGCATCGGGTTCAGCAGCCGCGCCTGACGCAGGCTGGCGCTGGTCCAGCCGCCGATGACGTCGTCGCCGGCTTCACCGGCCTTCAGGCAGCTGCGGTGCACTTCCAGCGCCATCGTGCTGACGTTCTTGTCGCCGATGGTGTTGGGCAGCGCGCCGATCAGGGCCGGGTTGGTGATGACTTCGACCGGCGCGTTGACGAGGTCGAAGATGGTGCCCAGGTTGACGGCGAACGACTCCTGGCGTTGGCCCACGAACACCTTGGCCGGCATCGCGCAACCCGGGATGTTGACGGTGTGGATGTGCTGCCCGGCATAAGCGGCGTAATTCGGAATTGTCTTTACCCCGATGTTGTCCACCGGCTTGGCAAACACGGTGGCGCCGCCGGCGGCGTTGCTGACCATCGCGGTCGTGCCGCTGCGGCGGTCGCCGCGCACCACGGTCAGCGTGTAGGACTCGGCGAGGTTGAGGTTGGCGTCGTTGACGCTGGCCACTGGCCCGGCCTGGATCAGTGGGATGGCAACGTTCTTGCCGCCAATCGGGAGTGCCACACCGGCGCCGCGGGCGGCCAGGGTATTGGTGAAGCGGAACTGGAAAGTGAGGTCTTCACGCGCATCGCCGTTGTTGTCGACATGGATCTCGTACAGCGCGTTCGGGTCCAGCGAGAAGTAATTCGGGCCGCCATAGGCATCCTGCAGCGGCTGGTAATTCGCGATCAACGTGACGTAGCCGTCACGGCCCGGTTCGTAGCTGCGGAACATGTAGAAATCGGTGCCATCGACCTTGGGGCTGGTGGTGATGAAGGGGGCCTCGCGATGGCTGGACGCCATGGCCAGCGTGGTGCAGGCCAGCAGCACGGCCGTGACGATGGGCGTGACCACGTGAGCGGAGCGCGGTGCGGCGGCGAAACGGGACTTGACCATGGGGTGTTCTCCTGTCGGTTGGTTTGGGGTCGCCTTGACTGATACGGCGACACCCCGGCGCCGGATTCACAGTCGCCACATTTCTTTGC
>JBBSCX010000280.1:0-5280 GCA_038249905.1 Burkholderiales bacterium | reverse complement strand
GATGGCGCGTCGCATCGTCATTGCTTCACCAGCGCGCGGATCTGCTGCTCGTAGGTGACTTCCATGCCTTCGCGGTAGCCGCGGTGCAGGTGGCGCACGGTGCCGTCGCGGTCGATCAGCACCGTGCCGGGCATGGCGTTCAGGTCCCAGCGCCGGCTGACGGCCTTGCCGGCGTCGTGCAGCACCGGGAAGTTCAGGCCCATGCGGGCGGCCATCTGCGCACCCACGCGCGCGTCTTCGTCCACGTTCACGCCCAGCAGCAAAAAGCCGGCGTCCTTGTAGCGGCCGTAAAGCCGGTTCAGGTGCGGCATCTCCTGCCGGCAGGGGCCGCACCAGGTGGCCCAGAAGTTGACCATCACCACCTGGCCGCGCTGCTCGTGCAGGCGCAGCGCGCGGCCGTCGCTGGTGCGCAAGGTGAAGTCCGGTGCGGGCGTGGCGGGCACGATGACCGTCGACGCGGCGGCGCCGCTGCCGGCCAGCGACGTGGCTGCAGTCATGGCGACCAGGGCCAGGGTGCCAGCGAGTCGGCGCAGGCGGCAAAGGTGGGTCATGCGGTTCAGGTGTGGGACAGGCAGGTTCATGCGGCGCGGCCGGTCAGAAGACGAAGGTGAAGGCCGCGGTGGCCTCCAGGTTCTGCGTGCTCTGGCGCTTGCCCAACAGGTCGAGCGAGAACACGTGGTCACGCACATCGGCCTGCAGGGCCATGCGCGGGTGCAGGTAGACGCGCAGGCCGAAGCCCAGGTGCAGGGTCTGGCGGCGCTGGTTGTTGAAGCGCGTGCTGCCCACGCCGCCCACCACATAGCCGGCCGACAGCCTGGCGTGCCGGCGGCCGAAGAAGATCTCGCCCGGCAATACGTTCACGCCAAGCGCGACGTTGTAGTAGCTCAGCGTCTCCTGGGCGTCAGGAAACACGCCTCCGGGCAGCACCTGGCGGAAGGCCTCGTCGCTGACCTTGCTTTGGCCGAAGCTGGCCTCGGCAAAGAAGTCCTCGGTGATGTGGTAACCCAGGCGCAACCCGGTGACTGCGGCGGCGCCGAAGTTCTGCGTCGCGTAGGTGCCGGCGAAAAGGCTGACGCTGAAGTCGCGCGAGGGCAGGGAAGGCAATTTGATGTCGCGACGCGCGACCTCGGGCACCACGGCCTGCGGGGCGGCCGTGGTGGCGGGTGCAGTCGGTGCCGACTGCGCCGACTGTGCCAAAGCGATGGGTGCGGCCAGGGCCAGGGCCAGGGCCATGGCCATCGCCGTGGCGACGGCGTGCGCTGACCAGACCGGGTGAGGTGCGATGTGCATTGGGTGTGAGGCAGGGTGTGAGGCGGGGTGTTGAGCGGGGTGTGAGGCGGGGTGCAAGGCGTGATTCAAGGCGGGGTATGACGTCGGGACTAGGCCACTCAGAAGAAGAACGCCAGCCCGGCGCTGAGCGCGCGGTACTCCTGCGTGCGGGCGTCGGAGACGAAGGCGCTGTACAGCGTGTAGTCGGCGCGCAGCACGAAGCGCGCGCTCAGGTGCCAGCGCAGCCCCAGGCTGGCGGTGGCCAGCTTGGCGTCGCTGCGCGTGGCATCCACCAGGCTCAGATTCGGCACGTTGGCAAGGCGGCCGAAGCCGATGCCGAAGTGCGGTGACAGCCTTTGGTCCGACCAAGGCTCGGCCACCAGGTTGAGGTGCCAGAAGTCGGTGCCCGCAAACAGGCCCTGCACCTGGCCGAGTTGGGCCTCGACGCCGAAGGCATCGGCCAGGCGCCAGGCCAACGAGAAGCGCAACATCGGTTCGCCGTCGAAGCGGCCCCAGTGCCCGCCGAACTCCAGGCGGCGCCCAAGGTAGTCGTCCAGCAGCACGTCGCGCAAGGTCTTGCGCTCGCCGGCCGCCGTCAGCGTGCTTTCCAGCTGCGCCCGCGGCACCCAGCCCACACGTCCACCCTCGCTGCGCACGCGGTACCAGTCGGTGCGGCGCTGCTCCAGCGTGATGAAGCCCCCACGTTCGACGACGAAGAAGACCGGGTAGCCGCGGCCCGGCCCGGTGTGCAGTTCGACGAAGGCGGCCGTGACTTGCAGGCGTTCGCCCTGGCTCAGACCGGCACCGGTGACGCGGAGGCCGTCCTGTGCCGGCGACTGCGCCTGCGCCTGTGCTTGCGCCTGCGCCAAGGTGCAGCCCAGCGCCGCCGCAAGGCACGCCCGCATCAACCGAAGCCACCACGCCCGCCAATGCCTCATGACGAGTTGCATGCGCCGGTCTCGATGTCGGCCGGCGTGAACATGCTGGCGGCGGCGGGGCTGAACTCGTCCTGGCCCTGCGGCACCGGGCGGCTGATCCAGTAGTGCAGCAGGCGCGCGCCCGGGTCCTGGTCGTTCTCGAAGATCAGCCCGCCGCCATGCAGCACGCCGCGCACCAGCGGCTTGTTCAGCATGCGGCTGGCGGTGGGCGCACCGACGATGGTCTCGCCCTGCGACGAGTAGAAGTTCTTGTACATGTCGCTGGCGCGGATGGCCTCAAGGCTGTCGGCCGGATTGACGCGCGCGGCACCACCGATCAGCCGCAGCGCGCCGCCGGTGCCGGTGCGGTTGTCGTGGCAGCCGCCGCTGGCGCAGGTGTTGGCGGAGATGCTGCCGTTGAGGTTGACGCGCAATTCGGCCTCCAGCAGCGGCTGGATGCAGCGCTGGAAGTAGGTGAAAGACAGCCGCTGCCCGCCGCTGAGGCCGGGGTTGTTGACGGTGGCCGGGTTGTCCAGCGGGTTGCCGCCGCCGCAGGCCGCGAGCAGGGCGCTGGCCGCAGCGGCCGCCGTCGCCGCGACGGCACTGCGGCGCAGGCCCAATCCAAAGCACTTCTCCAAGTGACGCTTCGACATGCGGCTCATCGCGTCGGGCACCCGCTGCCGATCCACTGGGCGATGGCCGTGTGCCCGGCGCTGCCCACGGGCAGCAGCGGCACGGTCTGCGTCAGGTCGCCGGCCGGATGCGGCACGCTGGCAGCCCGGCGCAGCAGCGGGTTGGCGGCCGCGTTGCAGGTGTCGTTGATGAGCGTCGATACGACGTTGAAGTCGCCTTCTTCGCTGCCCGTCAGCACCAGGCGGTTGCCGCGCAGCGGCTCGGCGATGGTCGCCGTCGGCGCGGCCGCGCCTGGCGAGTGGCAGGCGATGCACTGCTGGCGCAGCACCGGCAGCACGTCGCGCACGAAGGCGGCCTGGCTCAGGCCGCTGACACTGCGCACGCCGCTGCCGGGGCCGAAGGGGTCGTTGTAGTACTGGCCGCCCAGGTCCATCCATTCGGCCAGCAGGCGCCGCTCGGCCTTGTTCAGCAGCCGCGCGTGGTCGGGCGTGTCGGCCACACCACCGATGGGCGGCGTCGGGTGGTCGGTGCGCGCACCGGCCCCGGCCAGCAAGGTCTGCCCCCACAGGATCTCGCTCAAGCGGCTCTTGCGCGCCTGGCCGGCGGTGTTGGCGGCGCCGGAACTGGTCTCCACCAGCGGCGCGGTGCGCAGCAGTTCGGGCACGCCATTGCGCATGCGCGTGCGCGGCTGGCCGGTGACGGCGTCCAGCAGCGGGTTGCCGAGCAGCAACTCTTCGTATGACGTCAGCCGGCCGCTGCCCGACACGGTCGCGCGCAGGTCCAGCCCGCTGGCATTGCCACCGAGATCGGCGTGGCAGTGGGTGCAGGTGTGCGCGCCGCCCGGGCCGCGCGCGCGGGTCCACAGCGGCTGGATGTGCTCTGGGTAGTTGATGACACCGTTCACTGGCGCCGCTGTGGCCAGGTCGTCGGCGGCGCTGGCGTTGCCGGTGTAGCGCAGCGACAGCGACGCCCGCGCGGTGATGCCGGGCTGGGCGGTGTCGGCCCAGATGTCGGTGAAGACGGGGTCGGCGCCCAGGTTCAGCGCCGTGCTGTCCAGCCGCGTGCGCAGCGACGCCAGCGTCTCGCCCGACAGGTGCTGGTTGATGAGCGCGGCCAGCATGGCCCGCGGCTGCGTGTTGACGATGGCGCCAGCGTTCAGCGCGCCGCCGCGGCGCGGGCTGTGGCAGCCGTCGCAGGTGCGGCGTTCACCCGGGCGCACCTGGATCCAGTTGGTGTGGGTCTGCAGCGCGCGGCCCTCGCTGTCGACCACGCTCAAGCCCAGCGGCACGTCCGCCGGCACCTGCAGTTTGAAGCTGCCATCGGGCTCGATCGGGGCATAACCCAGGATCTGCTGCTGCTCGAACTCGGTCTCGCCGATGGCATTGCGCAGGCCGCTGCTGCCGGCCGGCGGCGCCACCGCGCGCACCGCCCGCACGAAGCGCGCCGGTGCGCAGTGGTAGGCGGGGTCGGCCGGGTCCTTCATGCGCGCGAGGTCGGCCACTCGGCTGCGCGTGTCCAGCGGGTCGGACGGGGTCGTCAGCGCGATGGCGGTGGTGCAGCCGGCGGGGCGGTCGGCGGCGGTCAGCATGGGCTCGCCCATGCGCTGCAGGCCGTCGGTGTCGTAGATGCTGCGCACCTCGATCAGGGCCAGGCCCTGTGCCGCCAGCGCGCTGTCCACGGTGGTCGGCGGGGTGGCGTTGGGCTCGGCCCGCGGCTGCAAGGCCACCGGGTCGGTGTACATGAAGCCCGGCGGCGGCGCGGCCACCACCAGCCAGGTGTCCTGCGCCGGGTCGAACATGACGACGGCATAGGCCGAGGGCGCGTTGTCGCGCACGGCGTCCTGCGCCCGGGCGGCCATCGGGCGCTGGTCGTCGGCCAGCATGGCGCGTTCGGACGCGGTCAGCGTCGTGCACGACACCACCACGCCGCCGCGCGTGACCTCGCACGGCCGCCATGACAGCAGCACGCGGTTGCTGCCGTCCCACAGCGGATAGGGCGTGGTGACGCGGCCGAATTCAGACAGTCCGCGACTGTCGTTCAAGCGCCGCGCGGTGGCCTCGCGCTGGCCGCCCTGGGCTGCGACGTTGCGGTTGGCGGGGGTGTTGTTCTCGCTGTAATTGGCAGCGTCGATGAACATCAGCTTGCCGCCTTCCTGCGTGCCCGACAGCGCCATCAGCGAGCTCGCCAGAAAGCCGCGGTAGGGCCCGGACGGGTCCATCTCGCGCGGGTGCAGGAAGCTGTTGCCGGGGCTCTGCGCGCCGTACAGCACAAACAGGTTGGTGCCGTCGGGCTTGCTGCTGAAGATGGCGAAGCGGTTGCGGTCGCCGACATGTTCCCAGCGGCTGAACATGATGTCGCCGTTGCTGCGCACGACGGGGTTGCGCTCGTGGCTCTGGTTGAACGAGATCTGCTGCAGCTCGCCGCCTTCGGCGTTGATGGTGTGCAGGTTCAGCACCCTCTC
>JBBSCX010000279.1:0-5281 GCA_038249905.1 Burkholderiales bacterium | reverse complement strand
CGCCACCGCGCTGTTCCTGAGCCTCAAGCTCGGGCGCCCGCTGTTCCTCGAAGGCGAGCCTGGCGTCGGCAAGACCGAGCTCGCGAAAACGCTGGCTGCGGCCTTGAACACCACCTTGCTGCGCATCCAGTGCTACGAAGGTCTGGACGTCGCGCAGACCGCGTACGAATGGAATGTGGCGCGGCAGATGATCGAGATCCGCCTCGCCGAAGCGGCCCACGCCATCACCGACGAAGCCGGCCGCGAGCGCCTTACGCACAGCCTGTTTTCACGCAGCATGCTGATCGAGCGGCCGCTGCTGCAGGCGCTCACGCAGAGCGTGTCGCCGGTGCTGCTGATCGACGAGCTCGACTGCGCCGACGAACCGTTCGACGCCTTCCTGCTCGAAGTGCTGGCCGAGAACCAGCTCACCATCCCGGAGTTCGGCACCGTCAAGGCGACGGCGCCGCCAATCACCATCATCACCAGCAACCGCACGCGCGAGATTCACGACGCGTTGAAGCGGCGCTGCCTGTACCACTGGGTCGCTTTCCCAAGCGTCGAACGTGAGTTGGAGATCGTGCGCCTCAAGGCACCGGGAGCGGCGGACCGCTTGTACGTGCAGGTCGTCGAGTTCGTGCAGCGCATGCGCACGCTCGACCTGTTCAAGGCGCCCGGTGTGGCCGAAACCATCGACTGGACGAACGCGCTGGTCGCGCTCAACGCCATCCGCCTCGACCCGGCCACCGTGCAAGACACGCTGGGCGTGCTGCTCAAGTACCAGGACGACATCGTCAAGCTGCAAAGCGGCGACACAGTGAAGCTTCTCGACGAATTGCGGGCGCGGGCGTTGCTGGAGTGAAGTGAATGACTGGCTTTTCAACCTCCCGACGTGATTGCTGAAAACATCACCCACTTCGCCCGCATCCTTCGCGATGCCGGCATGCCGATTGGCCCCGACCGCGTGCTCGCGGCCATTGAGGCCATCGAGCAGGTGGGCGTGAGCCGGCGTGACGACGTGCATGCCGCGCTCAGCGCGGTGATGATCGACCGCCATGAGCAGCAGGTGCTGTTCGATGCCGCGTTCGCCGCCTTCTTCCGCGATCCGAAGCTGCTGGAGCAGTTGATGTACCTGCTGCTGCCCAAGATCAGCGGGCGCGGCGCCAAGCCGCAGCAGCCACGTGCTAATCGGCTGGCCGAAGCGCTGGCGCCGCCGCGCCCGAAAGAGCTGCCAAACCCGGCCAACAACACCGCGCAAGACGAGCTTCAGTTCGACACCAGCTTCACCTTCTCCGACCGCGAACGCCTGCAGCAGGCCGATTTCGAGAGCATGACCACGGCCGAGTTCGAGACCGCGAAGAAGCTCGCCGAGCAACTGACGCTGCCGGTACAGCCGGTGCGCCGGCGGCGCCATGAAGCCGCCAAAAATTTACAGCAGCGCGGCCGGCTCGACCTGCGCGCCACGATGCAGCACATGGCCCGCCAGCCGCACACCCTGTTGCCCGCCTTCACGCGCGCGCGCCGCGAGTTGCCTACGCTCGTGGTGCTGCTCGACATCTCCGGTTCGATGGAACGTTACGCGCGCCTGCTGCTGCACTACGTGCACGGCCTGACGCGCCGTTACCTCAAGGTGCACACGCTCGTATTCGGCACGCGCCTGACCAACATCACGCGCAGCCTGCGCCATCGTGACCCCGACGTGGCGTTGATGCAGGCCGACGCGCAGGTGCACGATTGGAACGGCGGCACGCGCATCGCCACCTGCCTGGACGAGTTCAACCGCCTGTGGGCGCGCCGCCTGCTGGGTTCGAACGCGGCCGTGCTGCTGATGACCGATGGCCTCGACCGCGACGAGCATGGCGACCTGTCGAAAGCCGCCGCTCAGCTTGGCCGCATGGCGCACCAGATCGTGTGGCTCAACCCGTTGCTGCGCTTCGACGGCTTCGAGCCGCGCGCCGCCGGCGTGAGGGCCATACTGCCGCACGTCGATCATTTCCTGCCGGTGCACAACCTGGCCAGCCTGGCTGACCTGGGCCGTGCGCTGCGCGCACCTGCGATCAAGCCCGCATCCTCGCTTCTTCATCCACATTCCTGAACTGAACCGAGCCCACCATGGAGCTGCAAGGCGAACGCCTCATGCCTGCCTCAGTCGATACGACCTGGGCTGCCCTCAACGACCCCGACACGCTGAAGGCCTGCATCGCCGGCTGCGAGACGCTCGACCGCAGCGGCCCCGACGCCTACACGGCCGTCGTGGCGCTGCGCGTCGGCCCGGTCAGCGCCCGCTTCAAGGGCAAGCTGCAAATGACCAACGTGCAGGCGCCGAACAGCTACACCATCAACTTCGACGGCCAGGGCGGCGTGGCCGGCTTCGGCAAAGGCTCAGCCGACGTGGCACTCACGCCGCAGGGCGCGGGCACGCTGCTCAAGTACAACGCGCGCGCCACCGTCGGCGGCAAGATGGCGCAGGTCGGCTCACGCCTGATCGACGCAGCCGCCGGCAAGATCACCGAAGACTTTTTCAAGGCGTTCGAGGCGCACCTGCAGGCCGCGTCGGCGCCGGCCACTGCCGCAGGTGGTGAAGCCGCCGTCGCATTGCCCGCTGCCAGTGGTCCCGCAGGCACCGGCCAGCTGTGGTGGTTGGTCGGCGCCGTGGTGGTGGCGGCCATCATTTACTTTGTCATTCGCAAGTAGCGTAACCAGGAGCAAGCGATGGACAGCCTCGACCTCCAGGTGCTGAGCCAGGCCCGCGACTGGTTCAACGCCGGCCGCAAGGTGTGGCTCGTCACCGTGATCGAAACCTGGGGTTCGGCGCCGCGCCCGCCCGGCGCACTGCTGTGCCTGCGCGACGACGGGCAGGTGGCCGGCTCGGTGTCAGGGGGCTGCGTCGAAGACGACCTCATCGACCGGCTGCGCCACGGCGAACGCGTGGCCAAACCGTCGCTCATCGCTTACGGCGTGACCAAGGAAGAGGCGGCCCGCTTCGGCCTGCCGTGCGGCGGCAACCTGCGGCTGGTGCAAGAGCCGCTGCAAAGTGTGGCCTGGATCGACGAAGTGCTGGCACGCACAGCGCGCCACGAACTCGTCGCGCGAACGCTGGCCCTAGCGACCGGCGCGGTGAGCATCGAACCCGCGTGGCGCGGCGAAGCGTTCAGCTTCGACGGCAACACCCTGCGCGCGCTGTTCGGCCCGCGCTGGCGCTTGCTCATCATCGGCGCCGGGCAGTTGTCGCGCGCGGTCGCGCAGATGGCGCTGGCGCTCGACTTCGACGTGGTGTGCTGCGACCCGCGCGAGGAATACAACCTCACCTGGGACGTGCCCGGCACGACCTTCAGCACCGCCATGCCCGACGACCTGGTGCTCGAGCTGCAGCTCGACCCGCACAGCGCGGTGGTGGCCGTCACGCACGACCCGAAGCTCGACGACCTGGTGCTACTGGAAGCGCTCAAGTCACCCGCGTTCTACATTGGCGCGCTCGGCTCGCGCGGCAACACCGCCGCGCGCCGCGAGCGCCTCAAGCTGTTCGACCTGTCGGATGCCGAGATCGACCGCCTGCACGGCCCCATCGGGCTGGACATCGGCAGCAAGACGCCCGCCGAGATCGCCGTGTCGATCGTCGCCGAGATCGTGGCAGTGAAGAACGGCGTGCAGCTCACGCAGAAGAAGCAGGGCTCGTCGGTGCCGGCCGTGCGCGCGCCGTCCGCCTGAGCTTGCGGGGTTGTTCCCTCTCCCTTTGGGAGTGGGTCAGGGTGATGGCAACGCGAGTCAGCGTACCTCGGGCAACGCGGCGCGCGCGGCGCGCGTGGCGGGCGACGTGGGCTCGTCGATCGCGACCACACGCTCAGCTCGAAACGGGGTGTCGTGCCACCGGCTTTGAGCCGCATCGCCGCCAGCGTGTAGCCGCCCGACGCGCCGTCGATGAAGTGCACAGGGTCGCTCTGCATGGCCAGCGGGGCGATGCAGGTCAGCAGCGCTGCAGCCTCGCGGTGCGCGCCGAAGGTGCACGCGCCCGCTGCCATCGGCGATGATCAGCATCTTGTGCCCTAGCTGTCGCCACAACACCATGCATCTGCCTGCCACCCGCCGCCAGTCACTGGCCCTGCTGGCCGCCGCCGGCCTGCCGGCCTGGGCGCAAGCCCAGACCGCCGCGCCCGCCGCTGCCACCGATGCGCCCGCTGTGCTGCTGCCGCCGTCGCGGCCGCCGATCCAATTGACGCCATTGGCACTGCGCCAGCGCCGGCTGGCCAATGGCCTGCAGGTGGTGAGCCTGCCGCGCCGCGGTGGCATCACGGTGGCGGTGCAGGTCTGGTACCGCGTGGGCGGCAAGGACGATCCGACCGGCCGTTCGGGCTTTGCGCATCTGTTTGAGCACATGATGTTCAAGCGCACCAAGTACATGCCCAACGAGATGTTCGACCGCCTGACCGAGGATGTCGGCGGTCAGAACAACGCCTTCACTGCCGAGGACATGACGGCCTACCAGAACGAGGTGCCGTCCAACCACCTAGAGCGCCTGCTCTGGGCCGAGGCTGAGCGCATGGCCAACCTGCAGGTCGACCAGGCCAACTTCGACAGCGAGCGCAAGGTGGTGATCGAAGAGCTGCGCGAGCGGGTGCTGGCCGATCCCTACGGCCGCTTGTTCAATGCCTTGCCGCAACATGGCTTCGAGCGTCACCCTTACCAGCGCCCGGTGATCGGCAACGAGGCCGAGCTCAACGCCGCCACGCTGGACGACGTGAAGCGTTTCCACGCCACCTTCTACCGGCCCGACAACGCGGTGCTGGTGGTGGTGGGCGATTTTGATCCGCCGCAGCTCGACGCTTGGGTCGACCGCTACTTCGCCCCCTTGCAGCGGCCCGCCAGCGCGATCCCGCGCGTCAACGTCAGCGAGCCGGTGCGCGGCGTCGATTCGCGGGTGCTGCTGAAGGCGCCCAATGTGCCGCTGCCGGCGGTGGCCCTGCTGTGGAAAGGCCCGTCGGTGACGCACGAAGACGCCGCCGCGCTGGAGATGGCGCAGGCGCTGCTGTCGGCGGGTGAGTCGTCGCGGCTCAACGAGGCCTTGGTCTACAGCAGCCAGACGGCGCAGGCCGCCGGCTTTGCCACTGAACTGTATGCCGACAGCGGCCTGTTGGCTGCCTATGCCATAGCCGCCAGCGGCCAGAGCCTGCGCAAGCTTGAAGAAGCGTTGCTGGCGCAGATCAGCCTGCTGGCGCGCGGCAAGGTACCGATCGCCGAGATCGACACGGTGCGTGCGCAACTGATGACCGGTGTGCTGCTGTCGCGGCAGACGCCGCAGGGCCTG
>JBBSCX010000278.1:0-5322 GCA_038249905.1 Burkholderiales bacterium | reverse complement strand
TGCGCCGTGCACGAGCATGCGGCGCGGCTGCGTTCGTTCGAGTTGCTGGCGGGGTTGAAGGCCTGAAGTTCGCGGGCCGATCCACGCGGGAAGATCCACGCCGGAAGATCCACGCAGGAACGGGACCCCTCACCCCAAGGCCAGCGCCATCACCCCCACCGCGATGCAGGCCGCGCCCAGCAGTCGCAGCCCGCGGTCGGTTTCACCCAGCAGGCGCCCACCCAGCAGCGCCGCCACCAGCATCGAACATTCACGCGCCGGTGCCACCAGCGACAGCGGCGCCATCTGCAGCGCCGTCAGCACGCAGATGTACGACGCCGGACCCAGCACGCCGACCACCAGCGCGTACTTCCACTGCAACCGCCAGGCCGCACGGTGGCCAGCGGGGTCGCGCAGGTAGGCGGGCGACTGCAGCACCGTGCGCAGCACGTTGTTCATCCAGTCATAGACCAGCGGCGCCATCGCCAGCCACTTGATGGCATAGCCGTCGATGACGGAATAGCAGGCGATCAGCACCCCCGTCAGCAGCCCCCAGCGCAGGCCGGCCTGCAAGCGCGCCTGCCGCATCGGGTCGGCCGACGCACCCGCCCCCAGCCGCCACAGCGCCGGCCCACCGGCGATCAGGAACACGCCGCCGCACACGCCCAGCACACCGGCGGCGCCGACGGGGGACATCGTCTCGCCCAGAAATGTGACGGCCACCAGCGCGGTCAGCAGCGGGCCGCTGCCGCGCGCCAGCGGGTAGACCACGGTCAGGTCGGCGGCGCGGTAGCCGGCCAGCAGGCAGCGGTAGTAGGCCAGGTGCACCAGCGCGCTGACCACCACCACGGCCCATTCGACGGCTCCCCAGCGCGGGATCTCGTGCCAGCCGAACCACAGCCCCGCCGGCATCCACAGCAGCGCCATCAGGCCCGAGCTGAGGAGCACGAAGCAGCGGTCGCCACCCGGACCCGAGGTCGCCTTCTTGGCCGCGATGTTCCACAGCGCATGCAGGACCGCGGCCAGCAGGACGAGGGCGATGGCGGCGGGTGGCATGGGCGCGCATTCTGGTGCCTGCCCTTGTGTGGGATTTGCTTGCTGGATCCGGTTGCAGCATCTGTCTGCCAGATGCTTTGTGGACCTGCATGCCGGCATCTGTTTGCCCGCCCTGCGCCGCTACAGTCCCCGCCATGACGACGGCACACCCCATCCTTGTCGAGGCGCTGCGCGGCGGCGCCGTCGAGTCCTTTCACCGCGGCGCGCTGGCCATCGTCGATGCCGATGGCGCCGTGCACAGCGCCCTGGGCGACATCACGCGGCCCATCTACCCGCGCAGCGCCGTCAAGTTGCTGCAGGCGCTGCCGCTGGTGGCCAGCGGCGCGGCCGAAACGCTGAGCCTGACAGACGCTGAACTGGCACTGGCCTGCGCCTCGCACAACGGCGAGCCCATGCACACCGCCACCGCAGCCGCCATGCTGGCCAAGGCCGGGCTGGACGCCAGCGTGCTGGAATGCGGCACGCACTGGCCCTACGACGACGCGGCGCTGAAGGCGCTGGCGCGCGATGGTGAGGAGCCGACAGCGCTGCACAACAACTGCTCGGGCAAGCACAGCGGCTTTGTCTGCCTGGGCTGCACACTGGCGGGCGGGCGCGACGGCGCAGACCCCGTCCGCGGCTTTCTGAGCGGCTATGTGCAGCCCGGGCACGCGGTAATGCGCGAGGTCACGGCGGCGCTGCAGTCGGCCACCGGCTTCGACTTGTCGAACACCCCGGTCGGCATCGACGGCTGTTCGATCCCGACCTTCGCCATCCCCTTGCAGCACCTGGCGCGGGCCTACGCCAAGGTGGCGGCCGGCCACGGTCTGGGGGCCGCGCACGACCGCGCCGCGCTGCGCCTGCGCCAGGCCATCGCCGCCGCGCCGCAGATGGTGGCCGGCAGCGGCCGCTTCGACACCGTCGTCATGCAGCGCCTGGGCGAACGGGTGTGCTGCAAGGTCGGTGCCGAGGGCGTGTATTGCGCCGCGTTGCCCGAACTGGGCCTGGGCGTGGCCATCAAGATGGACGACGGCAACAACGCCCGCGCAGTGGAGGTGGTGATGGCCGCGGTGATCGAGGCCCTGCTGCCGCTGAGCGAAGACGACGCTGTCTTCATGCGCGGCCACAGCGATGTGGGCTTGAGCAACCGGCGCGGCACCGAAGTCGGCCGGCTGCGCGCCAGCGCCGCCTTGCGGGCCGCGCTGGACGCCTGAAGCCGACATCGCAGGCGGCAACCAGCGGCACTCGGCACCCGGCACCCGCCAGCGGTCAACAGTCAGCTCAGCAGCGGCCCGCACTGGGTGGCCGACGGCAATTACAGCCGTCGCGCGCACATTGTTGTGGGGGCGCGCGACGCACATCGTCTGGCTGGACTACGGCCGCGGCCGGGTGCTGTGGCGCGGGTTCAGGCGCACCTTGCGGCGCACATTGCGGCGCGAAGCGCTGTGGGCCGGCAACACCGAAAGCCTGAAACGCGCCTTCTTCAGCCGCCAGTCCATCCTGCTGTGGGCCATGACGACCTGGCGCAAGAACCGCGTCAAGTACGCCGCGCTGCAGGCCGACCCCGCGTATGGCCACCTGCGCTGGCAGCGCTTCACGGCGCCGAGGCAGGCCAGCGACTTTCTGGCGGCGCAGCCGGGGCCCGACCACCGACCGCAGGGTGCCGAATGATTGGCCTGATGAGAAGCTAACTGAGGAACTGAATGAGTGGCTGAATGAGCAGCTGAATGAGCAGCTGAATGAGTCGCTGAATATGCGGCCGAGTGCGCGAGCACGGAGTGACAAATCGGGGCCGCGAAACGACACTGGCCGGGCCCGACCGAGGACCCACCATGATCACCACCACCTGCCACTGCGGCGCCATCCACATCAGCGTGCCGCGCAAGCCCACGCAGCTGACCAACTGCAACTGCTCGATCTGCCGCCGCCTGGGCACGCTCTGGGCCTACTACCCGATGGAGGAGGTGCAGGTAAGCGGCCACCCCGCGCTGACCGAGGCGTACATCCAGGGCGACCGCATGCTGCGCATGGTGCGCTGTCGCACCTGCGGCTGCACGACGCACTGGGAGCCGCTGGACACCGCCGAGACCCAGGGCATGGCCGAAGACATGCCCAATCGAATGGGCGTCAACATGCGCAATTTCGCGCCCGAGCAACTGGGCACGCTGAGCATCCGCATGCTCGACGGCGCCGATACCTGGAAGTCGTGGATCTGGGAGCCGCCGGCAGAAGACCGCTGACGAGAGTCGACGGGAAACGGGGCCGCCGCTGACGCTGACGCTGACGCTGTCGCTGCCCCTCCCGCTGCCGCTGACGCTGTCAACGGCGCAGACGCTGTCGCTGTCGCTGTCAACGTCGCAGACGCAGACGCAGACGCAGACGCTGCCCAAGCCGCAGACACAAAAAACAGCCGCAGCGCGCGCCGCCGCCTCAAGCGCGTCGCGATGCCGCGTTGCCCGCCGGCTGCCAGCGCCGCTCCAGCCCGCGGAACGCGGCATGCACCACCAGCGCCAGCAGCGCCGCTGGCAATGCGCCAGCCAGCATGGTCGCGTGGTCGTTGACGGCCAGCCCGGCTACGATGCGTTCGCCATAACCGCCGGCACCGATGAATGCCGCCAGCGTGGCGGTGCCGACGTTGATGACCGCCGCCGTGCGCGCACCCGCCAGCAGCACCGGCGCGGCCAGCGGCAGGCTCACATGCCGCAGCACCTGCGCCGGCCGCAGACCCAGGGCCCGGGCCGCCATTTGCAGCCCGGCCGGCACCCCGTTCAGCCCCGCGTGCGTGTTGCTGACCACCGGCAGCAAGGCGTAGATGAACAGCGCCACCATCGCCGGCCAGAAGCCGATGGCGCCCAGGGCCGCGATCAGCAGCGCCAGCAGCGCCAGCGAGGGCACCGTCTGCACCACCCCGGCGACCCCCAGCACCAGCCCGGCAGTGCGCGGTCGCGCCCAGGCCAGCACACCCAGTGGCACGCCCACCAACAATGCCGCGGCCAGCGAGCCGAAGACCAGGCCCAGGTGCTGCGCCGTCAGCCGCGCCAGGTCGGGCGCGAGCAGGCGGTCCACAAAGCCGGGGCGCACGGCTGGCGGCAGCGCCGCTGCGCTCGGGGACGGCGGGGACTGCGCAGACGGCGCAGTCGGCGCGGTGGATGAGCCCGACGCACTTGCCGCCCCAGGCGATGCCGCCAGAAAGGCACGCGCCGCATCGGCAAAGCTGCGGCCGTCGATCTCGACCGCGGCATTCATCGCAATCATCGCCGCGGCATCGATGCGGCCCTGCAGCCGCGCCTGCAGCACCTGCACCGCCGCAGCGGGCACCTCGGCGCGCAGCAGCAGCACGGCGTCGTAGGCGGGAAAGAAGCCACGGTCGTCGATCAGCACCTGCAAGCCGTAGCGGCCGATCTTGGCGTCGGTGGTGTAGACGTCGATCAGGTCCACCGTGCCCTGCTTCAGCGCCTCGTAGGCCAGGCCGTGGTCCAGCCCGGCACCGGGCCGTTGCGGCAGGGCGTAGGCGCGTTGCAATGCCGGCCAGCCGTCGGCGCGGGCCAGGAATTCGTGCGACAGGCCCAGTCGCAAGGCCCCTGCCGGCAGCCGGGTCAGGTCGGAGATGCGGCGCAGGCCCAGGCGTTCGGCATCGGCTTGGCGCAGCGCCAGCGCATAGGTGTTGTTGAAGCCCAGCGGCACGGCAGCGCGCAGGCCGCGCGGCGCCAGCCAGGCGTTGATCTGCGCCAGCGGGGCCGCGCCATCGGCGGGGTCGGTGCGCTGCAGCAGTTCGCGCACGATGGTGCCGGTGTATTCAGGGTAGAGGCCGATGCCGCCGCTGCGCAGCGCCTGGTCCAGCACGCCGGTGTTGCCCAGGCCGGGGCGGTGTGTGCAGGGCTGCCCGGCCTCGCGCAGCGACTGGCACACCAGTTCGGCCAGGATGTAGCTCTCGGTGAAGCGTTTGGACCCGACGTTCAGCGCCGCCGCGGGGGCGATGCTGCAGGCGAGCCAGAGAACCAGGCAGCGGAAAGAACCACGGAACAAACCGCGGAAGAAACCGCGAAGCGAACCACGAAGCGAACCACGAAAAAGGCTCCCGGAAAGCGCGGCGCGCCCGGCCCGCGCTGTCGCACTCATGCGCCGTCAGGCCGGCCCAGCAGCGGGATGCCGCCGTCGCTGCTGCGTCCCAGCAGCCCGGTGGCGGTGTAGATGCCCAGCTTGCCGCGCGTGTCCTCGATGTCGAGGTTGCGCATCGTCAGCTGCCCGATGCGGTCGGCCGGCGTGAAGGCGCCCTGCCCGCTTTCCATCGTCAGCCGCTCCGGGTGG
>JBBSCX010000277.1:0-5329 GCA_038249905.1 Burkholderiales bacterium | reverse complement strand
CAGGTGCTCGAACTGCCGCGCCAGGCGTTCGCCGATCTGGCGCGATCGGCCCTTGATCTGGCTCCAGTAGCTGGGCTGGATCTGCACCCGCTCGGCAAAGCGCCCTTCCAGGCCGCGCAGCGTGGCGGCGTCGGCGTGGCGGGCGGTGGCGCGCACGAATTCGTCGAACAAGACCAGGGCGTTGTCCAGGCGCACACGCGCGAGGTCGGGGCCGGGGTCGGGGGCGGGTTGCAAGATCGGGGTCGGCCTGCGGCGGTCGGACGGGGCAAGCCGCGATGCGCCGATGATAAATCCCCCTTGCCCCCCGATTTGCGGCGGTGTGCGCCTCCCCATCGGCGCCCTACGATGTCTGCATGACCGCCCGACCCGAGATCCGCTTTGCCCATGGAGAGGACCGTCCTGCATTGGGGCTGGGAACCTGGCGCCTGGGCGAGGACCCGTCATGTGCCGCGACCGAGGTGGCCCTGCTGCGTGCGGCCATCGACATGGGCTGGCGGGTGTTCGACACCGCAGAGATGTACGGCGACGGCGGCGCCGAGACCGTGCTCGGCCGCGCCCTGGCGTCCGCCCTCGCCGGCGGCCAGGCACAAGCGCTGCGGCGAGAGGAGCTCTTTGTCGTCACCAAGTTGCTGCCGCAACAGACCAGCGCCGATGGCGTCGAGCGTGCCTGTGAGGCCAGCCTGCGCCGCCTGGGTCTGGACAATATCGACCTGTACCTGCTGCACTGGCGCGGCGCACTGCCGCTGGCGCAGGCGATCCGCGGCTTCGAGCGGCTGCAGCGCCGCGGCCTGATTCGCCTGTGGGGCGTCAGCAACTTCGACCGCAGCGACATGCTCGATCTGGTGGCACTGCCCGGCGGCGCGGCCTGTGCGGCCAATCAGGTGTGCTACTCGCTGGGTGAGCGCGGTGCCGGCTTCGAATTGCTGCCGTGGCAGCGGGCACGGCAAATGCCGTTGATGGCCTATTGCCCGCTGGACCAGGGGGCGCTGGCCGACCATCCGGCATTGCTGCCCCTTGCACTGCGCCATGGCGTGACGCCAGCGCAAGTGGCCATCGCCTGGCTGCTGGCCCAGGGCGGTGTCATGCCCATCCCGAAGGCAGGTAGCGTGCTGCACCTGCGCCACAACCTGGCCGCGGCGGAACTGCAACTGGACTTGGCCGATCTGCAAGCCCTGGACGCACACTTTCCGCCGCCGCGTCGGCGCTCGCCGCTGGCGATGCGTTGAGTGTGCGCCGTCACGGGGCAGGCGCCGTCCGAATTGCAATCCGCATCGCCATTCGAACCGCACCCAAGGTATCCCGCGGTGTCATTGCGGCCCGCCGCGGAGCTTGGGCATACTGGGCGCATGGGATCGGCACCCCGTCGAAGCCGACCCGAAATCCAGGAGGACAACCCATGCAGCCGCAGCCAAAACCCCGCCCTACCGCCCGCCGCCGGCTCTCGGCCTGGACTCCGGTCCTGGTGCTTTGGATGCTGCTGAGCCTGGGGCTGATGTGGCATGCGACCGCGCGGGCTCAGGCCAACGTGTGCGCCAGCAGCGCCGGCTGCTGGGAGTCGCCGGAACTGGCGGTGCAGGTGGTCGGCGCCACCACCAGTCGCTCCGGCGGACATCAGTACGTGGCCCTGAATTTGCGTTTCGTCAACAAGACCGGCCAGCCCTATTCGGCGGCGATTGCCCGCGGCAGCATGCGCGGCAGCGACAACCGCGGCCGCCGCTACGACCACCACCGTGTGCAGGGTCTGCCCGATCTGGATGGCGTCAACACCCGCCCTGACTTTTCGCTCACTCCTGGCGGCAGCCGTCAGGCGACGCTGGAATGGAACAGCTACATCGGGGGCAACGCGCTGGATGGCGATTCGTTCACGCTGGGCTTCGTCGTCGGCGAGTTGCGCATGGCCAATCAGCAACAGGTGAGCGTGGGTCTGCAGCACGCGGTCACGTTGACGGGCATCGTCGGCGGCATGGCCGCCGCCGCCGCGGCGGCGGCGCCTGCCACACCGGGCGCCTCACCCGGCGGCGAGTTGCCAGTGGCCGTGGTGCTGGCTTCGCCTGCGCCTGTTGCCCCCGCCGTCCCCCCCGCACCCGCTTTGGTACCGGTCGTGGACCCGTGCAAGGCCCTGTCTTTCTGCGTCGCCGAAGGCGCGCTGGTCGCGCGTGTGACGCAATTGCGCACGATGCGTGGCCTGCCCGAGGACGACGACCTGCGCACTGCCGTGTACGTGGCGCTGAGCAACCGCGGCGACAAACCCATCACCCTGGCCTACCGGCTGGATTCGGGCCTGCTGGTGGATGCCAACGGCAACCCCTATCTGCGTCACGGGCCCAAGGACGTGGACATGATCGACGGCCTGGCCGTCGCTGCGGGCAACAGCGCCGGAACCCACTTCGTGATCGAGCCCGGCGCCACGCGCAACGTCGCGCTGCAGCACCGCATCGAGCGCATCTCCAAGCTGAGCCTGGTGCGCCGCCACAACTACGACATGCAGCTGCTGCAGCTGGAGCGCGGCGACAGCGGCCTGGCGGTGGCGCGCGACTACCTGCTGCGCTTCCGCGGCATGGACACCGAAGTCATGCAGCCCCCGCCGCGCCCGGCCACCGGCCTGGACGCCGCACGTGAGCAGCAGCAGCGCGACTTCGAGAAGTTCCGCCGCGCCTCGGGGTCCTGAGCCCCGCGGACGGCGCGGTGCGCGGCCAACGGCACCCCCTCGCGCGGTGGTGCCGAAGACAAGTCATCCCGGTTTTAGGGGGTCGATCGTCGAACCTTGTTGCCGGGGCGCCAGGCAAGGCGCACAGTCCTGGACGTACAGCCACGCGGCGCCAAGTTCGGCGCCTTTTCTGAAGGGGATGTTCATGAAGCAAGTATTCCTGCCCGCTGCCGTCCTTCTGGGACTTTTCGCGACGCTGGCGCCAGCCCAGGCGGCGACACCGCCATTGGTGTCCGTGGCTTGTACTGCCGGCGTGACCGGATGTGCCTTTGCACTGGACGATCAGTTCCCTCCACAGGGCCAGGACTGGCAAACGGAAACGGCCTGGTGGACGAACTTCAACGACAGCGTCAGTTATCAGCTGAATGGCACCTACATGCTGACCGGCCTGACCGTCAGCCTGGACAACAACGATTCCTACCTGATCGAAGCGTCGGTCGATGGAAATACCTGGGACACGGTGCTGTTTGTCGGCGCCTCCCTCGGTAGCGTTTTTGGCGGCATGGACACCTTCTCGACCATCACCGGCAATCCGTTCTTTGACGCCAACCTGCCCTTTACCCCGGCCATGGCATCGCAGATCCGCATCACCTCGGTCGATGGGGATGCCCTGAATTCGGTGGGCGAATTGCAGGTAACGGCGGTCCCAGAGCCAGCCACCTGGTTGCTGATGGCGATCGGGCTGGCATTGGCGGGACTTCGCCGCCACAGCCGAATCCGCTGACAGGCCGATCGCTTACCGCACCGCCTGTCCCTCGCCCTCGCTACTGGAACGCCACTTCCGCAAAGCTGCGCAATTTGCGGCTGTGAAGCCGCCCGGGGCGTTCCTGGCGCAGCAGTTCAATGGCGCGCATGCCGATGCGCAGATGCTGATCGACGCGCTCGCGATAGAAGGTATTGGCCATGCCTGGCAACTTGATCTCGCCGTGCAGCGGTTTGTCTGACACGCACAGCAGCGTGCCGTAGGGCACTCGGAAGCGGAAGCCGTTGGCGGCGATCGTCGCGCTTTCCATGTCCAGCGCCACGGCGCGGCTCTGACTGAAGCGGCGTTCCGGGCCGGCATTCGGCAGCAGTTCCCAGTTGCGGTTGTCGGTGCTGGCGACGGTGCCGGTGCGCAGAATCCTCTTCAGCTCGTAACCCGACAACTGGGTCACGTCGGCCACGGCCTGTTCCAGCGCCACCTGCACTTCGGCCAGCGCCGGGATCGGCACCCACAGCGGCAGTTCTTCGTCCAGCACATGGTCCTCGCGCACATAGGCGTGGGCCAGCACATAGTCGCCCAACTGCTGGCTGTTGCTCAGGCCCGCGCAGTGGCCCAGCATCAGCCAGGCATGCGGGCGCAGCACGGCGATGTGGTCGGTGATGGTCTTGGCGTTGGCCGGGCCGACACCGATGTTGACCATCGTGATGCCGCTGCCGTCGGGCCGCACCAGGTGGTAGGCCGGCATCTGCGGCAGCCGCGGCGGCGCCGCGCCCATCTCGTCGCCGGGCCGGGCAGGGCTGCCCGCCTTGCGCGTGATGACGTTGCCCGGCTCGACGAAGGCGAGATAGTCGGTGGCCTGGTCGGCCATCAGCGCATGTCCGAGCTTGATGAATTCGTCGATGTAGAACTGGTAGTTCGTGAACAGCACGAAGTTCTGGAAGTGGTCGGGCACGGTGCCGGTGTAGTGGCGCAGCCGGTGCAGGGAATAGTCCATGCGCGGCGCCGTGAACAGCGACAGCGGTTGGGCCTCGCCCGGGGACGGAATGTGGGTGCCGTTGGCGATGCCGTCGTCCATGGCCGCCAGATCGGGCAGGTCGAAGCGGTCGCGCATCATCAAGCGGCGCTCTGGCGGCATGCTGCCTTCCAGATGGTCGCCTTCAGCCATCGTGAAGTGCACGGGGATGGGCTGCGCGCTGGTGCCAACCTCGATCGGCATGGCGTGGTTCTTCAGCAGCAGGCGGAACTGCTCGGTGTAGTAGCTCGCGAACAGATCCGGCCGCGTCAGCGTGGTCTCGAAGCTGCCGGGGCCGGCAACAAAACCGTAGCTCAGCCGCGAGTCGGCCCGCGCCACCGTGTCGGTGCGTACCCGTGCGAACGGGTAGCAGGCGCGCACATGGTCGGCAAAGTCGGTGCCGCCGACGAAGTGGCGCAGCGCGTCTCGCAGGTGATGCACGCTGGCGTCGTAGATCTCGCGCACACGGGCGAGGGCGGCCTCGGGGTCGTCGAAGCGCTGCGGGGCGAAGAAGGGAGGGCTGATCATGGCCGGCATTGTCGCCCGGGGCGTGAAGCACAGGCCGAAGTACAAGTCGAACTACAGGCCGGCGCTGGCCTCGGTCAGCCGCTGCAATTGCGCTGGCGCCAAAACCAGCGCCGTCGCCCGCGCCACTTCCAGCCACTGCGCCACCGAGGTCGCGCTGACGATCGGCGCGGTGATGCCCGGCTGCGCGATCTGCCAGGCCAGCGCCACCTGCGCCGGCGTGGCCTGCAAGTCTGCCGCCACCGCGTCCAGCGCTGCCAGCACGCCCAGGCCGTCTGGATTCAGGTACGCCTTGACGCCGTTGCCGCGGATGCTCTTGCCCAGGTCGGCCTCGCTGCGGTACTTGCCGGTGAGAAAGCCGCGTGCAAGACCGAAGAAGTTG
>JBBSCX010000276.1:0-5335 GCA_038249905.1 Burkholderiales bacterium | reverse complement strand
ATCGGCAGGGCCCTCGCGCCGGTGGCGGCATCAGGAATCTGCCCGGCGTGGATGGCCAGGGTTTCGGGCTTGAAAATGTGGTCGGGCATGGAGTTCGATCAAATGCGGCGAAATCAAATTCGGCGCGGCCAGATGCGGCGCGATCAAAGGTCCACCGGCCGCCGCGCCGAGATCACGCCCGTGTTCACGCCGACCCAGTTCAGTCCGCCGGCCAGCCGTGCGTGCTCGATCTTCACGCAGCGGTCCATCACGCTGTCCAGCCCGGCGGCGCGGGCCACCGCATCGGCCTGCTCGTTCAACACGCCAAGTTGCTGCCACAGGCAACTGGCACCGATGGCCACCGCGCTGTGGGCGATGGGCAATACGTCGGCCGGCTTGCGGAAGACATCGACCATGTCCACCGCGTGCGGGATGTCCTCCAGTTGCGCATGCACCGTCTCGCCCAGGATCTGGGTGCCGGCATAACGCGGGTTGACGGGCACGATGCGATAGCCCTTGCCCTGCAGGTAGCTGGCGACGAAGTAGCTGGGACGGTGCCATTCGGCCGACAGGCCCACCACGGCAATGGTGCGGCAGCGGCGCAGGATGCGGCGCAGTGTGCTGATGTCGTCGGCCATGCGGCGATGCTAAGCCGGCCGGGCCAGTGAGATGCCCGCATGCGACCCCGGGGCTTGCAGATCAGGACATGACGCTCAGGGCATGAAACCGCGCGCCGTCAGCTCGGCGCGCAGGCTGTCTGACACCTCGGCGAAGTAGTCCGGGTCGTACTTGATCTTGCTGGTGTAGTACTGGGCCAAACTGGTGATGCCGAGTGCTTCCATCCGCTGGATCACCTCCGGCCCCATGCTGCGGTAACGCGCCCAGCCCCGGCGGTCGCGTTCGCCGAAGTCGCGCTCGATGCTGTCGGGCGTCGGCAGGGCGTAGGTCTCGTCGTGGATCCAGGCCATCGGTGGCAGGCGGTCGCGCTGGGCCGGGGCCTCGGCGGGCCAGCCCACCACCAGGCTGGTGACGGGCACGCAGTGGGGTGGCAATGCCAGATGGTCCGCAATCTCACCCATGCTGAACAGCGTCGTGCCCATGTAGCAGACGCCCAGGCCGTGCGACTCGAAGGCCAGGGCGGCGGTCTGCGCCAGGATCATGGCGTCGAAGGCGGCGACAAGAAAGCTGTTGAAGTCGGCAAAGCCCGCCCGCGCGCCGCGCTGCGCCAGCCAGGCGCGGGTGCGAAAGCTGTCGGCGCAGAACGTCAGCACCAGTGGCGCTTGCAGCACCATCGCTTGGCCGGAATGCAGTTCGCACAGCCGCGCCTTGCGTTCAGCGTCGCGCGTTTTCACCACTGACACCATGTTCAGGTTGCCGCTGGACGAACTGCCCTGCAGCGCCTCTTCCAGCACGCGCATGACCAACCCATCGTCCAGCGGCCGGCTGGCGTCGAACTGGCGGATCGAGCGGTGAGCCTGCATCAGGCGGGAGAAGGCGGCGGCGGATGGGTCTGGGATCACGTGACGGACTCTGCAAAGTGTGCGAGGAAGGTATGCGCCCCGAGCATCATGACGCAGCCCTCGTCACAGGCCCGCTGCTACACTGCCGGCGTCAGGAGAGAGCGCTGCAGCCCCGTGCTGCAGAGCCGCCGAAGGCGCAGGACAGGCACCGCGTGCCGCCCGAACGCTCAGGCCAAAGGACTGGCTTCCACCTCACTGGAGAGAGACCCCGCCACCCGGCAGGGTCCACCGAAGGGGCAAGGCCTGCCGAGCTGCAGCACATGCGGTGAAGGGCAGCGCTGAATCTCTCAGGTAAAGCGGACAGCGAGGGCACCGGCATCCACCGATCCACGGTGGGTGCACTTCATGCCCTCGAAGGAATGCCGCCTTGTCTGACGCCGCCACCACCCCTGAATCGCCCTTGCAGCAAACCCCGCTGCACGCCCTGCACCTGAGCCTGGGCGCGCGCATGGTGCCCTTCGCCGGCTACAGCATGCCGGTGCAGTACCCGGCGGGCCTGATGGCCGAACACAAGCATTGCCGCGAAGCGGCGGCGCTGTTCGACGTCTCGCACATGGGGCAGGTGAAGCTGGCGGGCATCGAAGCCGCCGAGGCGCTGGAAACCCTGGTGCCGGTCGACATCATCGGCCTGGGCGAAGGCAAGCAGCGCTACGCCTTCTTCACCAATGCCGCCGGCGGCATCAAGGACGATCTGATGGTCACGCGGCCCACGCGGGCCGACGCCAAGGCAGGCTTCGGTGAGCTTTTCCTGATCGTCAATGCCGGCTGCAAGACGGCCGACATTCGCCACCTGCAGTCCAACATCGGCCGCCGCTGCCGCGTGGATCCGATGCCCGAACGCGCCCTGCTGGCATTGCAGGGTCCGCAGGCCGCGATGGCGCTGTCGCGACTGAACCCCGGCGTCGCGCAGTTGGTCTTCATGACCGGGGGCGTGTTCGAACTGGCCGGCCAGCGCTGCCACGTCACGCGCTCGGGCTACACGGGTGAAGACGGCTTCGAGATCAGTGTGCCCAACGAAGGTGCCGTCGCCCTGGCCGAGGCGCTGCTGGACCAGCCCGAAGTGAAGCCTGCCGGCCTGGGCGCACGCGACACGTTGCGCCTGGAGGCCGGCCTGTGCCTGTACGGCAACGACCTGAACGACCACACCAGCCCGGTCGAAGCCGGGCTGAGCTGGGCCATCCAGAAGGTGCGCCGCCCCGGCGGGGCGCGCGAAGGCGGCTACATCGGCACGCCCGTCATCGAACGCCACCTGAGCGGCGCCGCACGCCGCAAGCGTGTGGGCCTGATCGGGCTGGAGCGTGCGCCGGTGCGCGAAGGCACGGCCATCGTCGACGCCCAGGGCCACGCGCTGGGCACCGTGACCAGCGGCACCCTGGGCCCCAGCATCAACCAGCCCATCGCCATGGCCTATCTGCCGCTGAGCCACACCGCCCCCGACAGCGAGGTCTACGCCGAAGTGCGCGGCAAGCGACTGCCGATGCGCGTGACCGCCATGCCCTTCGTTCCTCATCGCTACAAACGCTGATCCCTGCCCTTCCCACCCGGAGAAACTGCCATGACGACCAAGTACACATCCGACCACGAGTGGATCAATATCGAGGATCACGAGGCCGCCGCCGTCGGCATCACGCTGCACGCGCAAGACGCGCTGGGCGACGTGGTCTTCGTCGAATTGCCCGAGGTCGGCAAGACCTACAAGAAGGGCGACGTCACCGGCGTCGTCGAGTCGGTGAAGGCCGCGGCCGACCTGTATATGCCGGTGTCCGGCGAGGTCGTCGAAGTCAATGAAGCGCTGCGCGCTGACCCGTCGCTGGCCAACAGCGACCCGATGGGCCATGGCTGGTTCTTCAAGGTGCACATCACCGACATGACCGAGTTCGACCAGCTGATGGACACGCCTGCCTACGACGCGCTGCTGAAGTCGCTGTAGGCCGGGCCGGACCGCGCACTGCCTGCCCCGCCTTGCCTCCTGAAGAAGCTCCCACTCGGTACCCCGCCATGTTGATGTCCACCCTGCGCCCGCTGCAAGAACTCGAGACCGACGCCGAATTCGTCGCCCGCCACATCGGGCCCTGGGCCGATGACGAAGCCTTGATGCTGTCCGTCATCGGCGCCGACCGGCCCCACTTCACGCGCCGCGCGCTGATCGAGGCCGTGGTGCCGCGCGCCATCGCGCGCAGCCGCGGCATGGACCTGCCCGCGCCCGTCACCGAGGCGCAGGCGCTGGCCGAAATGAAGGCCATCGCGTCGCAGAACCGGCTGCTGAAGAGCTTCATCGGCCAGGGCTACCACGGCACACACACGCCCGGCGTCATCCAGCGCAACATCCTCGAGAACCCGGCCTGGTACACGGCCTACACGCCCTACCAGGCCGAGATCTCGCAGGGCCGCCTGGAAGCGCTGGTGAACTTCCAGACCATGGTCTGCGACCTGACGGGAATGGCCATCGCCAACGCGAGCATGCTGGACGAGGCCACCGCGGCAGCCGAGGCGATGACGCTGGCCCGGCGCAGCGTGAAGGCCAAGTCCAGCACCGTCGTCGTCGCGGGCGACTGCCATGCGCAGACCATCGAGGTGGTGCAGACCCGCGCCGAGCCGCTGGGCCTGACGGTCAAATTGGCTGACTCAGCCGACGAATGGGAAGCGCTGATCGCCGGTGGCGACTACTTCGCCGTCATCGTCGGCTACCCCACCACGCACGGCCGTATCGACGATTGGGCAAGCGAGGTCGAGCGCGTGCATGCACACGGTGCGGGCTTCATCGTCTGCGCCGATCTGCTGGCCCTGACGCTGCTGACGCCGCCTGGCGAATGGGGCGCCGACGTTGTCGTCGGCACCACGCAGCGCTTCGGCGTGCCAATGGGCGCGGGGGGCCCGCATGCCGCCTACATGGCCTGCCGCGACGAATGGAAGCGCAGTCTGCCCGGCCGGCTGGTGGGTGTCAGCATCGACAGCCACGGCGCGCTCGCCTACCGGCTGGCGCTGCAGACGCGCGAACAGCACATCCGGCGCGAGAAGGCGACGTCCAACATCTGCACGGCACAGGTGCTGCTGGCCGTGATCGCCAGCATGTACGCGGTCTACCACGGTCCCGCCGGGTTGAGGCGCATCGCCCAGCGCGTGGCCAGCTACACCGCCATCCTGGCCGCGGGCCTGCGTGAACTGGGTCATGCGCCGCAAGGTGATTCGGCCTTCGACACGCTGTCGCTGAAGACCGACGGGCGCACTGGCGAATTCACCGACCGGGCCGTGGCCGCGGGCATGAACCTGCGTCGCTACCGCGAGTGGGACGACGCCTACCTGGGCATGACGCTGGACGAGACGACGACGCGCGACGACATCACCGCGCTGTGGCGCGTGTTCGCCGCGCCGGGCCAAACAATCCCCAGTTTCGAGGCCTTCGAAAAAGGCATCGCGCCGCTGATCCCCGAAGGCCTGCGCCGCAACAGCGCCTACCTGACGCACCCGGTGTTCAACAGCCACCACAGCGAGACCGAGATGCTGCGCTACATCCGCAGCCTGTCGGACAAGGATCTGGCGCTGGACCGCACCATGATCCCGCTGGGCAGCTGCACCATGAAATTGAACGCGACCAGCGAGATGATCCCGATCACCTGGCCCGAATTTGCGCAAGTGCACCCCTTTGCCCCGGCCGATCAATTGGCGGGTTACGCGCTGATGGACCAACAATTGCGGGCCTGGCTGAGCCAGGCCACGGGTTATGCCGGCATCAGCCTGCAGCCCAATGCCGGCAGCCAGGGTGAATACGCCGGCCTGCTGGCCATCCGCGCCTGGCAGCGCGCGCGCGGTCAAGGCCACCGCGACGTCTGCCTGAT
>JBBSCX010000275.1:0-5338 GCA_038249905.1 Burkholderiales bacterium | reverse complement strand
TGCAGCTGTCGGCTTCGCTGTCCGGGCGCAGCAGCAATGCGGCCACGCTCAGCGCCGTCGGCTGGCCCGCGGCCTACCCGCCCGACAAGACCTTCAGCGACGTCTTCAATCCGCAGCCCAGCGGCATCAAGAACAAGGCCACCCTGGCCGACGTGCTGGCGATGGACAACCAGCCCGCCGCACAGGCGGTGATTGCCACGCTGCTGAATGTCACTTCCGGCAAGGTCGATGCGAAAGTGCTCAGCGGCCGTACGCCGCAGGACATCTGGCGTTTGATGAACAGCACCGGGGGCTTCGTGCCCTTCGCGGGTGCCAAGCCCTGGTCGGCGACCAAGGTGACGGCCTGGCTGGCGACCACCTGGGGTGGGTCGCTGCCCGCGGACTTCGCCAACTGGGCGTGATCGACGGCAGCGGCCACGGGCAGCCGCCCAGTGCCATGGCCTGAAGCGCGCAGCGCCCTGTCTTGCCAGGCCACCACCAGACACTGCTGGGGCGTTACGACGTCCTGGACTGGGGCGAAGGCTGTGTTGTCTACGACCGCAGCCGGTTCCTGACGCACTTGCTCGACCCAGCCACGGCCGTACTGCTGCGTGCCCGCCTTGCCCTGGGTGAAGAAGCCCATGCGCCAGACCTGCTGCAGGCCCTGCTGGACGACATGCTGCCGCTGACGGGCACGCCGCCGCCCGCAGACCTTTGACCGCCGCCAACCGGCCCTGATGGCCGCCTGATGGAACTGCACCAACTCGACCCCACCACAGCCCTGCAACGCCTGGGCAGCGGCCTGCGCCTGCGCAGCGGCCCGTTCGTCGTGGCGTTGCGCAGCGACATCCCGGCGCTGTCGCGCCAGGTGCTGCAACAGTACGCCCACCACACCTTGGCCGACGGCGACGGCTTCTGTGACTTCCATATCCGCGTCACGCCGCCTGCCGGGCTGCGCCGCTGGTGGCGGCCGCAGGCGCGTTTTTTGTTCGACGGCGACGAACCGTTCACCCCGCTGCCGTTGCACCATGCCTTTCCGATGCTGGAGTGGGGCCTGAACTGGTGTATCAGCATGCATGCCCACCAGTACCTGATCCTGCACGCCGCGGTGGTGGAACGCGGGGGGCGCGCAGTGGTGATGCCGGCGCCCTCGGGCTCGGGCAAGAGCACGCTGTGCGCGGCACTGGCACACCGCGGTTGGCGCTTGTTGTCCGACGAACTGGCGCTGCTGGGGCTGGAAGACGGCCTGTTGTGGCCCTTGACCCGGCCGATCAGCTTGAAGAACCAGTCGATCGGGCTGATCCGAGACTTCGCGCCCGACGCCCGCATCGGTGAGCCTGTGCCCAACACGATCAAGGGCGCGGTGGCCCACTGCGCCCCGCCTGCGGCCGCGGTGCGCGCGGCGCAGACGCCGGCGCGGCCGGGTTGGATCGTGCTGCCGCGCTACACGCCCGAAGCACGCGCGGCGCTGACCCCGCTGCCCAAGGCGCAGGCGGTAATGGAACTGATCGACGCCTGTTTCAACGACAGCATCCACCGCCATCAGGGTTTTGCCGCGCTGGGGCAGCTGGTGGACGGCAGCGACTGCCACCGCTTCGAATACAGCCGCCTTGAAGACGCCATCGCGGTCTTCGACCGTCTGGCCGAGGCGGATCTGGACGAGCCTTCCGTCACGCCGACCAGGGCGCTGCCCGCTTCGCAGTGCGCTTCGCAGCCGGTTTCGCAGCCGGTGTCGCAGCCCGCGTTCACCACGGGAACCGCCGCGACGTGACTCGCCATGACACCGCGCCGCTGCTGACGGTGCTGCGCGACCCGGCGCGGATGGCCAGGCTGCCACTGGCCGACTGGGACTTGCTGGTGCGACAGGCGCGCCATGCCGGTCTGCTGGGCCGCCTGCACGCGCTGGCGCATGACGCCGGCCTGGCGGCACAGCTGCCGGCCGCGCCGGCCGCGCACCTGGCCGCTGCGCACCGCCACGCCGCCGCCCAGGCCGACGAGGCACGGCACGAGGTGGCGCAAGTCTGGCAGGCGCTGCGCGGACTGCACGTGCCGGTGGTGCTGTTGAAAGGCGCGGCTTACCTGATGGCCGGCCTGCCGCCGGCCCGTGGGCGCACGTTCACCGACATCGACATCCTGGTGCCCAAGGCGGCCCTGGTCGAAGCCGAGTCGGCGTTGCTCTTCCACGGCTGGCTGACGACGCACCACGACCCGTATGACCAGCGCTACTACCGCGAGTGGATGCACGAACTGCCGCCGATGCTGCACCGCCAGCGCGGCACCGTGCTGGACATGCACCACGGCATCCTGCCCGAGACGGCGCGCCTGCGGCCCAGTGCCGAAAAGCTGATCGCCGCAGCCCGGCCACTGGCCGACGAGCCGCTGCTGCAGGTGCTGGCACCGGCCGACATGGTGCTGCACAGCATGGTGCACCTGCTGCACAACGAGGAAATGGGTCGCGGCCTGCGCGACCTGTCCGACCTGGACCTGCTGCTGCGCCACTTCGCGGCCACGCCCGGCTTCTGGGAGGGCCTGGTCGTGCGCGCGGACGAACTCGGGTTGCAGCGCGTGCTATACCACGGGCTGACCGAAGGCCATGCGCTGTTGCACACCCCCGTGCCGGTGCCGGTGCTGCAGGCCGTCGCCCGGCATGCTCCGTCGCCGCCGCTGCGCGGCGCCATGCACGTGCTGTGGCGACGCGCGCTGGGACCGCTCCACGCCAGCTCCACCGACGCGCTGACGCCACTGGCCTTGGGTGCGGTGGTGCTGCGCGCGCACTGGTTGCGCATGCCGCTCGCGCTGCTGTGCCGGCACCTGATGGTGAAGGGCTGGCGCCGGCTGACCGAGAAGGACGAGCGCCCGGCGGACGCGGCCGCCCCCGGGGTCTGACGCCGCCCTGGAAACCGACGAGATACGCGCAACTGCAGCCGCACGCATCTACAGGTGGAGGGATGTTGACTTAAGTCACGCCGCCCCCCCGAGGCAGGGGTTGTGGGGGGCCGTAGCACCTCCTTACAGTCCTCGACAGAGCCAAGTGTCAAAAAATCTGACAGTGGCCAGATCCCCGAGGGCAGACCAAAGCGGCCCGCCCATCCAGGCGCCAACAGACCGCAGGTTCGGGTTGCATGCTTAGAGTCCGGATTCCTCAATGTTCCATCTTGCCCAACACACCACGCGCCACGGCATGTTGATTGCGCTGTTCGACGCCGGCGTGATCATGCTGGCGGTGTGCGTGGTCAGCCTGCTGCAGGCGGGCTCGCTGGACAACCTGCTCCCGGTGGCCAGCACGCACGGAGTGTCCATCGCTGCCGGCGTGCTGTTCATCAACGTCGCCAACGGCCTGTACGAGCCGGCACGGCTGCGCGGCGGCTTCGGACCTCTGCTGCGCACTCTGGTGGCCCTGGTATTGGCCCTGTCGCTGACTTACATGTCGTTCTCGTTGCTGCCGCTGCAGTCCGGCGATCGCAGCGGGGCACTGCTGGCGACGATGCTGGGCGTGGGTCTGGTGGTGCTGCGCCGCGCCTACGTCACCAACGTGGTCAGCGCGGCGAGCGGGGCGCGCACGCGGGTGCTGGTTTTCGGCTCGGGCGAGCGGGCGCTGGTGGTGGGCCAGACGCTGAAGAAGGCCGACCCTAACGCCGAGATCATCGGCTACTACGCCGGCCCGAACGAGCTGCAGGCGAAAGTGCCGGCGGCCGAACTGCTGCCCTTGCGTCGCTCGCTGATCGAGACCGCCTGCGAATACCGCGCCGACGAAATCGTCGTCGCTCTGGTCGAGCGCCGGGCGGGCAGCATGCCGCTGCGCGAACTGCTGGACTGCAAGCTGCGCGGCATCAAGGTGCACGACCTGAACTCGCATTTCGAGAAACGCCTGGGGCAGATCCGCATCGAATACCTCAGCGCCAGCTGGCTGATCTTCGGCGACGGCTTCAACCAGGCTCTGGCGCGCACCGCCGTCAAGCGGCTGTTCGACATCGTCTGTGCGATGCTGCTGCTGGGGCTGGCCGCACCGATCATGTTGGCAGCGGCGCTGCTGATCAGGCTCGACAGCCGCGGCGCCGTGCTGTACCGGCAGGAACGCATCGGCCTGAACGGCGAGCCCTTTCCGGTGGTGAAGTTTCGCAGCATGTGCAGCGACGCCGAAAAGGATGGACAGCCGCGCTGGGCCACCGCCGGCGACAGCCGCGTGACGCGCGTGGGCAAGTGGATACGACTGACCCGCATCGACGAACTGCCGCAATTGTTCAGCGTGCTCAAGGGCGACATGAGCCTGGTCGGCCCGCGCCCGGAGCGCGCCTACTTCGTCGAGCAGCTGACGCAGCAGATCCCTTTCTACGCCGTGCGCCACAGCGTCAAGCCGGGCGTCACCGGCTGGGCCCAGGTGCGCTACGCCTACGGGGCGACGGTGGAGGACTCGCAGCAAAAGCTCCAGTACGATCTGTATTACGTGAAGAACCACACCCTGCTGCTGGACCTGAAGATCCTGATCGAGACCGTGCGTGTGGTGCTGACCGGCCAGGGCGCGCGCTGACCGGCACGCCGCGGCGGCACCGCCGGGCCGCCACCGCCTGCCCGGGAGCGCTGCGCTCCCAACGTCCCGCCCGAGCGCCGTGACCGTCAACATCGCCACCATCGGTTTCGCCGCCTCGGCGCTGTTGCACGCCCTGTTTCTGGTGCTGGTGCTGCGCGCGCCGGCCCGCACCCTTCCCGTCACCGCCGTCGCCACCGATATCCCTGACGGCGCCGACCGCAGCGGCCCGGCACGCCGCGCGCTGATCGGCGCACTTCTGGCCAGCCTGGGCTGGACGGTGGCCAGTTTGGCTGACCAGTTCTCGTCCTACCTTGTCACGCGCCACGTGGCGCTGCTGCTGGACTGGCTGCGCTACGGGTTGTGGCTGCTGTTCCTGGTGTTGCTGCTGCGCCCGCGCGCCGCCGGCGGCACTGCAGCGCCGCGCCAGCGTGTCGATGCCCTCGCCTGGGCCGCGGCGGGGGTGTGGGGGCTTGGCGCGGTGCTGGTGCTGGCGCAACTGGCCAGCGGCGCCGCAGCCCCGGTGGCGCTGTCGGCATGGTGGCTGATGACGGCCCTGGTGCTGCCGGTGATCGGGCTGGTGATGGTGGAGCAACTGTTCCGCAACCTGCCCGAGGATTCGCGCTGGAATGCCAAGCCGGTGTGCCTGGGTCTGGGCTGCCTCTTCATCTTCGACATCTACCACCACAGCGAGTCGGTGCTCTTCGGCCGCTACGACGCCGACGCCGGCCATGTGCGCGGGCTGGTGCATGCGCTGGCGCTGCCGCTGATCTACCGCGCCTCGCGCCGCCGCGCCGACTGGATCGGGCGGCTGCAGGTGTCGCGGCAGGCGGC
>JBBSCX010000274.1:0-5347 GCA_038249905.1 Burkholderiales bacterium | reverse complement strand
GCTGACCGTGATGGTGTAAGGCCCGCCCACGCGCAGGCCGCGCGCGGCATAGCGGCCATCGGCATTGGTCGTGGCGGTATTGGTCGACCCCGATTCGACGTGCAGGATGGTCACCGTCGCGTCCGCGACGGGTGCGCCCGCCGCGTTGAGGACGCGACCGCCGATGGCGGACGTGGTGTTCTGCGCCAGGGCCGGCGCGGCAGCCACAACGGAGACTGCGGCAACGGCGAAGGCGATGGCGGTGCGTGAAAAGCCCATCCAGTGCGGGTTGTTCATGGGTTTCGATCCTGATGTGGAAAAGGAAGAAGGGCAGCGCCGTGGGTCGGCGCCAGCCCGCGAAGCGGTGTCAAAGTGTGCATCGGCCAGGGGCCTGTGGCGACCTTGGGGCGCGATGCCCCGGGTTGGCACAAATCCGACTTGCAGCCGTCACATTTCTTGGGCAGTCAAACTAAGCCTAGAAATCTGTCTGCCGGGACCCCTTGAAATGTGCCGCGCCTGCGTGCCGCCGACATGACGCGCCGCGAACTTCCTGCCCGTTTGTTGCGTGCATGACACGGGGTCCCCTGAGAATGCGGGGTGATCGGCGGCCGCCTGCTTGAAAGCGGCAACCGGTCCGAATCGTCCCGCGTCGAAACCCCTCCCAACCTTCCCGATGAGCCGCCTGCCGCGTCGCAGCAACAGCGCCGAGATCCTGGCTTTCGAGCAGGTGTGCCAGCGTCTAGGCGGTTTTGCCCGCTCGATCTCGTGGGAATTTGCCGACGGCTACCTGGCGGCGCTGGCGGCCGGGCCGCGGCTGCCGCCGCAGGACGATTGGATCGGCGGCCTGTGTGGCGACGCCTTCGACCGCGCCTTTGCCGACCCTGACGACCGCGCACACGCCCTGCGTGCGCTGAAGGCGCGGCTGGCGGTGCTGCAGGACCAGCTGGACGCCGAGGCGCTGTACGACGACCTCGACGCGCTGCGGCTCGAGCCCCTGATGGCCGAGTGGACCGAGGTCGAACGGAGGCAGGTGCTGACCGGGTTGCGCACGCGCGGCGCGCCGGTGACGGCCGAGGACGAGGCGCAGTTTCACACCGGGGCCGAGTGGGCGCAGGGCTTCGACGCCGTGGCCGACGACTTCGCCGATCTGTGGACCGAGCCCGCGGCCGATGACGAGCAGGCGCCGCTGTACGCCGAGCTGCGCCGCGAAGTGAGGTCGCTGTACGAGCCGCGCCCGGCCGCTGCTGTTGTCGAAGCCGAAGCTGAAGCCGAAGCCGAAGCCGAAGCCGAAGCCGAAGCCGAAGCTGATCTGGCTGCCGATGCCGATGCCGATGCCGATGTCGATACAGGCGCCGCTGCCGATGACGCTGTCGACCGCGACGCCCTCATTACCGACGCCTGCTATGCCGTGCAGGACCTGCGCCTGTGGTGGGTCGAGCGCGCGCCGGTTCCCGAGACGCGACGCGTAGCGCCCACCCCCGGACGCAATGACCCCTGCCCTTGCGGCAGCGGCAAGAAGTTCAAGAAGTGCCACGGCGCCTGAGCGCCCCTGCCGTGGCTGCAAGCTGAGCCACGCCAGTGGCCAGGCTCAGTCAGGCGTAGCGCAGTTCCCGCGCCTTGCCCCAGAACACGCGGTAGGCATAGACCGTGTACCCGGCGATGGTCGGCACGGTGATGGCGCAGCCGATGGCGATCACGGCCAGCGATTCGGTCGCGCTGGCGGCCTGCCACAGCGTCAGCTTGTCCATCACCACGTACGGGAACAGGCTGTAGGCCAGGCCGATGGCGCCGAGCAGGAACACCGTCACCACCATCGCAAAGGGCAGCCAGCAAAGCCGGCCCAGCACACTCTTGCTGTTCAGCACCGCGCGCGCAGCCACCAGCGCGGCCAGCGTCATCAGTGGAATGGGCAGCAGCGCGATGAATTCGGGCATGCTGAACCAGCGGCTGCGCACCGTCTCGCTGACCCAGGGTGTGGCCATCGAGATGAGGCCCATGCCCACCACCACTGGCGGCCAGGCGATCTTGGCCCAGCGCACGGCGATGCGCTGCAGTTCACCCTCGGTCTTCATGATCAACCAGCCCGCGCCCAGCAGCACGTAGGCCGCGGGCAGCAGCAATGCGATGACGGCCGCGAACAGCGTGAACAACGGGCCTTCGGCAAAGCCCGTGATGTAGCGCCCCAGCATCCAGCCCTGGCTGACCGCGGCGATGCCGCTGCCGGCGAAGAAGGCCAGGTTCCACCGCGGCTTGTGGTCGGCCCGCGCCTTGACGCGGAAGTCGAAGGCCACGCCGCGCAGGATCAGCCCAATGAGCATCAGCGCCACGGGCAGGTACAGGGCCTGCAGGATCATGCCGTGCGCCTTCGGGAAGGCGATCAGCAAAATGCCCACGCCCAGCACCAGCCAGGTCTCGTTGGCGTCCCAGAAGGGGCCGATGCTGGAGATCATGGTGTCCTTCTGGCCGTCGTCGCCGCGCGGCAGCAGCAGGCCGACGCCGAGGTCGTAGCCGTCCAGCACCACATAGGCCAGCATGGCCAGGCCCATCAGGGCCATGAAGATCACCGGCAGTGCCACGGCCCAGTTCATGCCTGTGCCCCTGCCGGTTCGGGCGTGCGCGGCAGCGGGGCCGACATGTCCACCGGCTTTTCTGCCATGTACTTGACGACGCCGATGTAGGCCACGATCAGCGCCACATAGACCGTCACGTACATCGCCAGCGTCAGCGCGATCAAGGGGCTGGGCACGTTCGATGCCAGTTCGTCGACGCGCAGCAGTCCGTACACCATGAAGGGCTGGCGGCCGATCTCGGTCACGTACCAGCCGGCCAAGGTGGCCACCCAGCCCGAGAAGCTCATGCCCGCCAGGCCCCACAGCATTGGCCGCGGCAGCCGCTCTGCCGCCCAGCCGCGGCGGCGGTACAGCCACAGCCCGGCCCAGCTGAACAGCAGCATCAGCATGCCGGTGCCCACCATGATGCGAAAGCCGAAGAAGACCGGCGCCACCGGCGGATGCTCCCAGCCCTTTTCGCCCTTGAATTCGTTCAGGCCCTTGATCTCGCCGTCCAGTTCATGCGTCAGGATCAACGAGGCCAGCTTGGGAATGGCGATCTCGAAGTGGTTGGTGCGGTCGGTCTGATCCGGCAGCGCAAACAGCAGCAGCGGCGCGCCGCGCTCGGTCTCCCACACCCCCTCCATCGCCGCCACTTTCTGCGGCTGATGCTGCAACGTGTTCAGGCCGTGCATGTCGCCGACCAGGATCTGCACGGGGATCAGCACCGCACCCAGCGTCAGCCCGGCGCGCAGCGCGCGGCCGGTGCTGGCGTTGGCCTTGCCCTTCAGCAACTGCCAGGCGCTGACCCCGGCCACCAGAAAGGCCACCGTCAGCCCGCTGGCCAGCAGCACATGCGTCAGGCGGTACGGAAAGCTGGGGTTGAAGATGACCTCGAACCAGCTGCGCACGAAGAACTCGCCATCGCGGATCTCGTAGCCCGCGGGCGTGTGCATCCAGGAGTTGAGCGCCAGGATCCAGAAGGCGCTCATGGTGGTGCCGAAGGCGACCAGGAAGGTGGCGATCAGGTGCACCCGCTCGCTGACCTTGCCGTGGCCGAACAGCATGATGCCCAGGAAGGTGGCTTCCAGGAAAAAGGCCGTCAGCACTTCGTAGCCCAGCAATGGCCCGGCGACGTTGCCGACGCGTTCCATGTAGCCCGGCCAGTTGGTGCCGAACTGAAAGCTCATGGTGATGCCGCTGACCACGCCCAGCGCAAACGTCAGCGCAAACACCTTGGTCCAGAAGCGGTAGGCCATCAGCCAGGCTTCGTCCTGGGTCTTCAGCCAGCGCAGGCGGAAGAAAAGCAGCGTCCAGCCCAGCGCGATGGTGATGGTCGGAAACAGGATGTGGAATGTGATGTTGGCCGCAAACTGCATGCGGGCCAGGATCAGGGCGTCCATGGGGGTCCTCGGGGGTCCTTCGGGTGGGGGGGATTCAGTCCTTGCCGGCGGGGGCGTCGGGCCTGGTGGGGTGTGTCCCTGGCAGCGGCGGCACCGCGGCGGGCTTGCCGGTCGGCTTGTCTGTAGGCTTGTTCTTCGGCTTTTCTGTCGGCTTGCCACCGGCCTTGCCGGTCAAGCGGCCGGTGAACTGGAGCACCCGCTGCACCTTCGCACCCATGCCCATCAGCTGCGACAGGGTCTTGCGGTCCAGGCGCTGCACGTCGTCGAACCAGGTCGTCATCAGCTCGATCAGCTCGTGCATGCCGCGCATGCGTTCCTGGGCGATGCGGTCTTCCTCGGTCGTCGCTTCCTCCAGCAGCGCGTTGCGCAGCATCGACAACGTGGGCTCGATCTCGCGCCGGCGGCGTTCTTCGGCAAGGGTCTGGAACACCTCCCAGGCGTCGGACGGGGCTTCGAAGTACTCGCGCCTGTCACCGCTGAAGTGGCGCAGGCTCACCAGCCGCCAGGCCTGCAGTTCCTTCAGGCCCATGCTGACGTTGCTGCGGCTGAATTCGAGCCGTTCGGCGATGTCGTCGGCGTTCAGCGGCACCGGCGAGACATAGATCAGCGCGTACATCTGCCCGACCGTGCGGTTGATGCCCCAACGGCTGCCCATCTCACCGAAGTGGCTGACAAAGCTGTGTACGAGCGGGGAAAGGTGGGTCATGGCGGAGGGTGATGAATGCGGGTGGGGGGCCGGGTCTGGTGTTCAGTGCCGGCAGCAGTGCTTCCCTGGGTGCCGCCTTCAATGCCTGAATTTTCAGTAATTACTGAAAGTCGGGGAAGCTAAAAGTGTGGCGACCATCACGGGCACGGGGTCAAGGCGGCGCAAGTGGGGCGCAGGCGAGGCTGCTAGAGTCCCGCGCCATGTCTGATGCGACCACCCCGCAAGCCCTGTCCGGCCGCCATCTGGTGCTGGGCCTCAGTGGTGGCGTCGCCTGCTACAAGGCCGCCGAGCTGGCGCGTGAACTGCAGCGTGCCGGGGCCACCGTGCAGGTGGTGATGACGGACGCGGCGCAGCAGTTCATCACCGCGGTGACGATGCAGGCCCTCACCGGTCGCCCCGTCGTCACCAGCCAGTGGGACCGCGACCCGCCCAACGCGATGGCGCACATCAACCTCGGTCGCGAGGCCGATGCCATCGTCGTCGCACCGGCCAGTGCTGACTTCATCGCCCAGCTGGCGCAGGGCCGGGCCGGCGAGCTGCTGCCGCTGCTGTGCCTGGCGCGCCCACGGGAGAATTGTCCGCTGCTGCTGGCTCCGGCCATGAACCGCGAGATGTGGGCCCACCCGGCCACGCATCGCAACGTCGCCCAGGTGCAGGCCGACGGCGCGGTGCTGCTGGGCCCGGCCGCGGGCGATCAGGCCTGCGGCGAG
>JBBSCX010000273.1:0-5387 GCA_038249905.1 Burkholderiales bacterium | reverse complement strand
CGGCGGCGGGCACGGCGCGGGCGGCGATGGGGCGGCGGCCGGCGGCGGTCTCTTCCCAGGCGCCCTGCCCCTGCAGGCCGGCGTACAGGCGGCCGCCGGGCGCCGCACCGTCGCTGTCCCAGGCGGGTGCCAGCACCACGCCCAGCACCGGCACGCCACCGACCACCAGGCCCACGTTGACCGTGAATTCGCCATTGCGGGCGACAAATTCACGTGTGCCGTCCAGTGGGTCGACCAGCCAGAAAGGCGCCATCGGATCGGCCAGCGCCGCACAGCGGCCGGCGGACACGGCTTCTTCGGCCACCACCGGCACACCGGGCGCCAGGGCCAGCAGCCGGGCGGTGATCAATGCCTCGGCCAGTTCGTCGGCCAGAGTCACGGGGCTGGCGTCGGCCTTGCCACGCACCGCGAAGTCGCCCGCGTACACCGTCATCACCAGCGCCCCGGCCTCGCGAACCAGGGCCTCGACGGCGGGCAGCCAGTCGTTCGGCGTGGGGTTCAGGGTCGGGGTGCGCGAGGTGCTCATGAGGGTGGTGGGCTTGTGGACGGCATGGACGGCATGGACAGCACGCACAGCACGCACAGCACTCACGCCATGCACGGCACACTCCCAAGGCCGCGCATTATGCAAATTCGGAAAGAGTATTTCGGCTTCTTATGCCTGATCCCTACAGTCGCGACTCCTCGCGCTGCTTGTCACAACATAATTGCAGAAAAGTGCACTCCACCGCCTTGCCATCAGCCTTCACCCCATGCCCAAACCCCTGACCCACCTGCAAGGCCTGGAGGCCGAGAGCATCCACATCCTGCGCGAGGTGGTGGCCGAATGCGAACGCCCGGTGATGCTGTACTCCATCGGCAAGGACAGCGCGGTGATGCTGCACCTGGCGCAGAAGGCCTTCTTCCCGGCGCCGCCGCCCTTCCCGCTGCTGCACGTCGACACGACGTGGAAATTTCGCGACATGTACGCGCTGCGCGAACGCATTCCGGCGCTGATGGGCATGCAACTGCTGGTGTGGCAGAACCCAGACGCCAAGGCGCGCGGCATCAACCCCTTCGACCACGGCTCTGCCGTGCACACCGACCTGTGGAAGACGCAGGGCCTGAAGCAGGCGCTGGATCACCACGGCTTCGACGCCGCCTTTGGCGGTGGGCGCCGCGACGAGGAGAAGAGCCGCGCCAAGGAACGCATCTTCAGCTTTCGCACGGCGCAGCATGTGTGGGACCCCAAGAACCAGCGCCCCGAACTCTGGCGCCTGTACAACAGCCGCAAGCACCCGGGCGAGTCGATCCGGGTGTTTCCGATCTCGAACTGGACCGAGCTCGACGTGTGGCAGTACATCCACCAGCAAGGCATCCCCATCGTGCCGTTGTACCTCGCGGCCGAGCGGCCGGTGGTGGCGCGCGGGGGCACCTGGATCATGGTCGACGACGAGCGCATGCCATTGCACCCCGGCGAGGTGCCGCAGATGAAGAAGGTGCGCTTTCGCACCCTGGGCTGTTACCCGCTGTCGGGCGCCGTCGAGAGCCAGGCCGAGACCCTGCCCGAGGTCATCCAGGAGATGCTGCTGACGCGCACCAGCGAACGCCAGGGCCGCATGATCGACCACGACCAGGCCGCGTCGATGGAGAAGAAGAAGCGAGAGGGGTACTTCTGATGGCCCACGTCAGCGACCTGATCGCCACCGACATCGGCGCTTACCTGCAGCAGCACGAGCACAAGAGCCTGCTCCGCTTCATCACCTGCGGCAGCGTCGACGATGGCAAGAGCACCGTAATCGGCCGGCTGCTGTACGACAGCAAGATGCTGTTCGAGGACCAGCTGGCCGCGGTGCAGGCCGACAGCCGCAAGTGGGGCACGCAGGGCGACGACATCGACTTCGCGCTGCTGGTCGACGGCCTCGCCGCCGAGCGCGAACAAGGCATCACCATCGACGTCGCCTACCGCTACTTCAGCACCGAGCGGCGCAAGTTCATCGTCGCCGACACGCCCGGCCACGAGCAGTACACGCGCAACATGGTCACCGGCGCATCCACCGCCGGCGTGGCCGTGATCCTGGTCGACGCGCGCAAGGGCGTGTTGACGCAGACGCGCCGCCACAGCCTGATCGTCAGCCTGCTGGGCATCCGGCAGGTGGTGCTGGCCGTCAACAAGATGGACCTGGTGGGCTATGCGCAGGACGTGTTCGATCGCATCGCTGCCGACTACCGCGCCTTCGCCGCGCAGATCGGCTTGATTGACATCAGTGACATCAGTGACGTCGGCCAAAACAGCGACAGCAGAGACATCACCGCCATCCCGCTGTCGGGCCTGAAGGGCGAGAACATGATCACGCCCAGCGCGCTGATGCCCTGGTACCGCGGGCCGGCGCTGCTGCAGCACCTGGAGACCTGCCCGCTGGACGGCACGCGGCTGCAAGGCCAGCCGCTGCGGCTGCCGGTGCAGTGGGTGAACCGCCCGAACGCTGACTTTCGGGGTTATGCCGGTCTGATCGCCAGCGGCAGCGTGCGCCCGGGCGACGCCGTGCGGGTGCAGCCCTCGGGCCGGCAGACCACCGTGGCGCGCATCGTCACCGCCGACGGCGACCTGCCGCTGGCCGTGGCCGGGCAGTCGGTGACGCTGACACTGGCCGACGAAGTCGACATCTCGCGCGGCGATCTCATCAGCGCCGCGCAAGCGCCGGCCGAGGTGGCCGACCAGTTCGAAAGCCATCTGGTGTGGATGGACGACGAGCCCCTGCTGCCCGGCCGCCCCTATCTGCTGAAGCTGGCCACGCGCACCGTCAACGCCAGCGTCAGCCGCATCCGCCACCGCATCAACGTCAACACGCTGGAAGAAAGCGCCGCACGCACCTTGGTGCTGAACGAGATCGGCGTGTGCCAACTGGCGCTGGAGCGGCCCGTGGCCTTCGAGCCCTACGCCGTCAATCGCGAGCTGGGCGGCTTCATCCTGATCGACCGGCAGAACAACCGCACCGTGGCCGCCGGCATGCTGCAGTTTGCGCTGCGACGCGCGCACAACATCCACCCCCAGGCGCTGGATATCGACCGGGCTGCGCGCAGCGCCTTGCTGGGGCAGCGGCCGGCGGTGGTGTGGCTGACGGGGCTGTCGGGCGCGGGCAAGAGCACCATCGCCAACGCCGTGGCGCTGCGCCTGCACGCGCTGGGGCGCGCCGCCTACCTGCTGGACGGCGACAACCTGCGACACGGCCTGAACCGCGACCTGGGCTTCACCGACGCCGACCGGGTCGAGAACATCCGCCGCGTGGCCGAGGTGGCCAGGCTGATGGTCGACGCCGGCCTGATCGTCATCACCGCCTTCATCTCGCCCTTCAAGCGTGAACGCGAGATGGCGCGCCGCCTGCTGGGGCCGGACGAATTTGTCGAGGTGCATGCCGACGTGCCGCTGGCCGTGGCCGAGCAGCGCGACGTCAAGGGCCTGTACGCCAAGGCGCGACGCGGCGAACTGCCGCACTTCACCGGCATCGACAGCCCCTACGAGGCGCCCGACGCGCCCGAGCTGCACCTGCGCACCGACGAATTGACGGCCGACGAGGCGGCCGATCGCATCGTCGGCATGCTGCAGCAACGGGGCTTGCTGGGTGCGGCCTGAATTTGCCCAGGCCGCCGTCTTCCTGGGCTTGGCGGTGCTGGTGACTGAACTGCTGCGCGGCCGGCGCGCCCCGGCCGTGGCCTTCAGCAGCGTGGCCCTGGCCTTTGTGCTGCTGGACCTGGTGCCGCTGCCGCGGGCCTTGCAGCAGCTGACCAACCCCGGCCTGGTGGCTGTGGTGCTGCTGCTGCTGCTGAGCGTGGTGCTGGACCGGAGCCGGCTGCTGGAGCAAGTGGCCGAGCGCCTGGTGCGCGGCCCCTACCGGCTGGCGCTGGCGCGGCTGACCGGCATGACGGCGCTGTTCTCGGCCTTCCTGAACAACACCGCCGTGGTGGCATCGCTGCTGGGGCCGCTGCGCACGTCGCGGCATCACGCGCCGTCACGGCTGCTGCTGCCGATGTGCTTTGCGGCCAGCCTGGGCGGCATCCTGACGCTGGTGGGCACCAGCACCAACCTGCTGGTCAACAGCCTGATGATCGGCCGCGGCATGCCGCCGCTGCAGATCTTCGACCTGTTCCCGGTGGGCATCTGCATCGTGCTGGCCTGCGGCGCCACCATGCTGCTGCTGTACCCGCGCCTGCTGCGCCCGCAGCCCCTGGCCGAGGACGACGCCAGCGACTACTTTCTCGAAGCCACCTTGCTGCCCGACAGCCCGCTGGTGGCCCGCAGCGTCGAAGCCGCGGGCCTGCGCCGGCTGGCGCATCTGTTTTTGGCCGAGATCGTGCGCGACGGCCGCGTGCTGGCGCCCGTGCAGCCGGCCGACATCCTGCAGGCCGGTGACATCCTGGTCTTCAGCGGCGACATCACGCGGCTGGACCTGCTGCTGCAGTTTCCTGGCCTGGTCACGCACGGCCAGCGCTACCGGCTGCCGCTGGACAACCTGGTGGAAGTGGTGGTGGCCGCCGAGAGCACGCTGGCGCGGCGCAGCATCAAGGACGCGGGCTTTCGGAGCCGCTTCGACGCTGCCGTCATCGCCGTGCGCCGCGGCAGCGAGCGCCTGCGCGGGCCGCTGGCCGACGTGCCGCTGGAAGTCGGCGACACCCTGGTGCTGGTGGTGGGCCCCGACTTCGACAAGCGCAACAACCTGCAGCGCAACTTCATCGTCGTGCGCCGGGCCCAGGTGCAGAAGTTCACCGACGCGCGCAAGGGCGTGCTGGCGCTGGCCGGCTTCGTCGCCGTCATCGCCGCCGCGGCGCTGGGCTGGGTCGATCTGCTGAAGGGCCTGCTGGTGCTGCTGGTGGTGTTTCTGGCCATGGGCCTGGCCAGCGCGGCCGACCTGCGGCGGCAAGTGCCGTGGCAGATCATGGCCATCATCGGCTCGGCCCTTGTCATCAGCGAAGCCATGGTCGCCACCGGCAGCGGCGCGCTGCTGGCCAGCGCCCTGCTGACCGCCGCCGGGCCCTATGGCCCCTATGCCGCGCTGGCCGCTGTGCTGCTGCTGAGCTGGGTGCTGACTGAACTGATGAGCAACAACGCCGCCGCCGCGCTGACCTTTCCGGTGGCCCTGGGCGTGGCCGCACAACTGGGCCTGGGGCCGCAGCCCTTCGTGATGGCGGTGCTTTACGGCGCCAGCTGCAGCTTCTTGACGCCCTACGGCTACCAGACCAACCTGATGGTCATGTCCCCCGGCCGCTACGGGCTGCGCGACTACCTGCGCGCCGGCGCACCGGTGGCGGCGGTGTTTCTGGGGGTGGCGCTGGTGGCGATACCGGTGTTTTTTCCTTTCCGCGGCGCCTGAGCCTGCTGTGCGGGCAGCACGCAGGCCGGCAAGAAGGCG
>JBBSCX010000272.1:0-5391 GCA_038249905.1 Burkholderiales bacterium | reverse complement strand
TCTTCGCCATCGGCTTCCCGGTCACGCTGGGCGTGGGCCTGACCGGGCTGATGCTGATGCTGCCGGGGCTGCAAGTGCCGTTCACGATGGTGCTGGAGCGCTTGCTGGCGAACTTCGGCTGACGGCAGCCCGGGTCAGGGCGGGTCGGGCGCGTCAGGCGGATGGGCCGGCCTGGCGGGCGGGCACGGCGCAGCGAGGTCGCGGCTTGTGCTGTACTGACGGGCCCTGTGCTCCCGCCGCCGACCTGTCGCAAGCCCATTGCCCATGACCACCCAGCAATTCCAGATCCGCAAGTCCGCCCTGGCCGACACCCGCCTGGTCAGCACGCCCCAGGCGCCGCTGGCCGACGGCCAGCTGCGAGTGCGTGTGCTGCACTTCGCCTACACCGCCAACAACATCACCTATGCCGCCTTCGGCGACGCGATGGGGTACTGGCAGTTCTACCCTGCTGCCGCTGACGCGGCTGACGCGACAGATGCCACAGTTGCCCATGCCGGTGAAGACGCGGCCGCGGCCGCCGCCTGGGGCTGCATCCCCGTGTGGGGCTTCGCCGAGGTCGAGGCCTCGCGCCATGCCGAGGTCGCCGCGGGCGAACGCTTGTACGGCTACTGGCCGATGGCCACACACGCGCTGCTGCAGCCGGTCAAGGTCTCGCCCACCGGTTTCAGCGACGGCAGCCCGCACCGCGCCGCGCTGCACGCGGTCTACAACCAGGTGCTGCGCTGTGCCGTCGACCCGTACCACACGCCCGACAGCGAGGCCGCGCAGGCGCTGTTGCGGCCGCTGTTCCTGACCGCCTTCCTGATCGACGACTTTCTCGCCGACAACCACTTCTTCGGCACCACCGAAGGCGGGCAGCGCGGCGTCATGCTGCTGTCCTCGGCCAGCAGCAAGACGGCAGTGGCCACGGCGGCGCTGCTGGCGCGGCGCAGCGAGGTCGAGGTGGTCGGTCTGACGTCGGCCGCCAACGTCGGCTACTGCCAGAGCCTGGGCATCTACAGCCGCGTGCTGCGCTACGACGAGCTCGACACCCTGGCCGCCGATATGCCCTGCATCTACGTCGACTTCGCCGGCAACGGCACGCTGCGCAGGGCCGTCCACACCCGCTTTGCACGCCTGGCCCACAGCAGCGCCATCGGCGGCACGCATGTCGATCAACTGGCCGGCGCACGCGACCTGCCCGGGCCCAGGGCGACCCTGTTCTTCGCCCCCGCGCAGGTGAAGAAGCGCAGCGTCGATTGGGGGCCGGCCGTGCTGCAGCAGCGTCTGCTGGACGCCTGGCGACAGTTTCGCGACCGCGCCACCGACCCGGCGGCGCCCTGGGTCGAGGTGCAGTGGCACCGCGGCGCGGCCGCCGTGCAGGCGGCGCATGTCGAGGTGCTGGCCGGGCGCGGCAACCCGCGGCTGGGGCACATGCTGAGCCTGCACGAAGGCGCCTGACAGCGAGCGCACCGCGGCCGAGGTGGCGGACTGATGGGCTGATGGTGATGGACTGATGGGCTGATGGGCTGATGGGCCGACCGGCTCGGGATCTGACGGGCCCGCTGCGTTACCCTGCAAGCATGCGCCGCAGCCTCCACGCCGTCACCTTGCTCGTGCCCAGCTATGACGAGGGCATCGCCTTCTTCACCCAGGTGCTGCGCTGGCGGCTGCTGGAAGACACCCCGCTGGCACCCGGCAAACGCTGGGTGCGCGTTGCGGCCGAAGAAGGCGGCGCCCTGCTGCTGGCCGTGCCCGGCAACGCCGAGCAGGCGGCGCAGGTCGGACACCATGCCGGTGGGCGTGTCGGCCTGTTCCTGCACACCGACGACTTCGACGGCGAAGTCGTCCATCTGCGGGCGCAGGGCGTGCACTTCACCGAGACGCCGCACGACGAGGTCTATGGCCGCGTCGTCGTCTTCACCGACCCCTGGGGCAACCGCTGGGACCTGATCGAGCCGCGCACCGCAACCGCCGAGGGCACGCGATGAGCGCCTTGCTGGCCGGCTCCACGGGCCTGGTCGGCCACGAGATCGCGAAGCAGTGGACCCAGAAAGAGCCGCTGCACTTGATGGTGCGCCGCGACATCACGCCGCAACACGCCAGCCACCGCGTGCATGTCGTCGACTTCGCCGCCCTGCCCCCGCTGCCGCGCGCCACCCACGCCTACTGCGCGCTGGGCACGACGATCGCGCAGGCCGGGTCGCAGGCCGCCTTCCGCGCTGTGGATTTCGACGCCGTGCTGGACTTCGCGCGCGCGGCGCGGGCGGCCGGCGTCACGCACTTCGCTGCCGTCTCGGCGTTGGGCGCCGACGCCACATCGGGCAATTTCTACAGCCGCACCAAGGGCGAGGCCGAGGCCGCCTTGCAGACGCTGGGCTTTCGCAGCCTGGTGCTGGCGCGCCCTTCGCTGCTGTCTGGCGACCGCGCCGCCCTGGGCCAGCCCACGCGGCTGGGCGAACGCCTGGCGCTGGCACTGGCCAGCCCGCTGGCGCCGCTGCTCCCGCACGCCTGGCGTCCGATTGCCGCGGCCACCGTGGCGCGTGCACTGGTGCAGGCCCTGCAGCAGACCGCGCCGGGCGTGCAGGTCTTGAGTTCGGCCGCGATGCAGACGCAGGCCGGAGGCCGCGGCCGGGCCGCACCATGAAAACCCATTCTCTCGACGCCACCGTCGCCCTGCGCGCCGCCGTGCAGCACCACCGGGGCTGGACGGTGCATGTGCCGCAGCACGGGCAGGTGGTCGACTTCTGATCGGCCGCGCCCGCACTGGCTGACGCACCCATGGAAAGCCTGCTGCCGCACGCCACGGGCCTGGCCGCGGCCCTGGGCGGCGGCTTGCTCATCGGGCTGGAGCGTGAACGGCGCAAGGGCAGCGGCGCGGGCCGCGCGGCAGCAGGCATCCGCAGCTTTGCCTTGGCCGCTCTGGCCGGTGGCATGGCCCAGGCGCTGGGGCAACCGCTGCTGGTGGCGGTGGGCGGCCTGCTGGTGGTGGCCCTGGTGGCGGTGGCGTACTGGCAGAGCCTGAAGCCGCCGCCGAACGCCACCTCCACATCCGCGGCCACCCCCATCGACCCCGGCCTGACGACCGAGCTGGCCCTGTTCGTCACCTACCTCGTCGGTGTGCTGTCGGTGCAGCAGCCGGCGCTGGGCGCCAGCGCCGCCGTGGTGGTGGCCATGCTGCTGGCGGCGCGCGAAAGGCTGCACCGCTTCGCCACGCGCGCGCTGAGCGAGGCCGAACTGCATGACGCATTGATCCTCGCCGCCCTGGTGCTGGTGGCCCTGCCCCTGGCGCCGGCCACACCGCTGTCCTGGCTGGCCGGCCTGTCGGCGCGCACCCTGCTGCTGCTGATGGTGCTGATCCTGGCGCTGCAGGCGGCCGGCCATGTCGCATTGCGCTTGCTCGGCCCGCGTGCGGGGCTGGCCTTGTCGGGACTGCTGTCGGGCTTCGTGTCGAGCACGGCCACCATCGCGGCCATGGGCACACGGGCGCGTGCCGAGCCGGCGTTGCTGGCGGCCTGCACCGCCGGTGCAGTGGCCTCGACCGCAGCCACCTGGCTGCAGGCGCTGGCCATGCTGGCGGCGCTGGCACCGGCAGCCGCGACGGCGTTGCTGCCCGTGGCGGGTGCGGGAGCGCTCACGGCCCTGGCGCTCGCCGCGCTGGCGCTGCGTGCGAAGAAGGCGACGGCGACGGCGACGGCGACGGCGACTGCAAGCACGACGCCAACGGCAACGGCAACGGCAATGGCGACGGCTGGCGACGCCTCAGCTGCCGCCGCCGTCAGCAGCGCGGTCGACAGACCCGTGGAAAGCGCCGAAGACGGACCCGTGAACACCGCCCCCAGCCCGCCCGTGCCGGATGGCGCGTCGCCGGCTGTGGCTCGCCGCCAAGCCGGCCCGCTGCGCCTGCGCGAAGCCTTGCTCGTCACAGGCGTGCTGGCGGCGGTGACGGTGGCGGTGCACTTCGCGCAGCAGCAGTTCGGCGACGCCGGGCGCCTGGCCGGCACGGCACTGGCGGCGCTGGCCGACGCGCATGCCCCGGTGGTGGCCCTGGGTGCGCTGGCGGCAGCGGGCGACATCGACACCCGCGCCGTCGTCGTCGGCGTGCTGGTGGCCGTCGGTGCGAACTCGCTGACGCGCAGCGTCACGGCCGTCGTGGCCGGGGGCCCGCGCTACGGGCTGCGCGTGGTGCTGGCGCTGATGGCCAGCATGGCCGCGGCGGCCGCGGTGTCGTGGTTGATCTGGGGACAGGGCTGAACCCGGCGCGTCAGATGAAGACGCCCTGCCGCAACCACTTGGTCGCCACCCACTTCTCGCCTGCCACCACCGGCGCACCGCCATGCAACGTGCGCGTGGCGACATGGGCGCGGTCGTAGCTGAAGTAGACGGCATTGCCGCGGATCGGCGCCACTTCCAGGCCGACGTCGGGGAAGGTGGTCGCACCGCCGGCCTGCGGCGAGTTCAGGTACATCACCAGCGTGGCCACGCGCTGGCCGCCGCGCGCCAGGATGGGGGTCGAACCCGGGTGCTTGGGGTCGAAGTAGTCGTGGTGCGGTCGGTACTCGGCACCGGGCCGGTAGCGCAATATCTGCAGGCCCTCGCCATGCGTCACCGGCCAGTTGACGAGATCTGCGATGCGCTGCTCGATGCGCGTGATCAGCGGAGTTTCGCCGCGCTCGAAGAACATGCCATCGCTGGTGCGCGCGGGGTTGACCTCGTTGCCGCCGGTGGCGTTGTCGACCGTTTCTGAACGGATCAGCCGCGGCCGCGCCAGCGCCATCAGGCCCTCACATTCTTCGTCCGACAGCAGGCTGCCGAAAACGACCACGCGCGGCGATGTCATCGTCGTCAGCACCTTGACGTCGCGGCCCCCGGCGCGGATGTGCGCCGGCGCGCCGTCCAGCGCCGGGCACGGCACCTCCACCGCATCCGGCAGCACCGGCACTTCGCCGGCCGGGGCCACGGGCTGCGGGTGCAGTTCGGCCAGGCGCTCCTGCAGCGTCTTCTCGAGCGCGGCGATGGCCACGTCCTCGTTCCAGCCGCTGGCCGTCATGGCCGCGACGACATCGGTGGGGCGACAGCCGGCTTCGGCCTGCTCGACGATCCAGCGGCGCAGTTCGGGGGTGATCATCTGCACGGACATATTTGACATTCTGGCAGTGCCCGCAACGGTTCGCGACCCCTCAGCCGGCCGTGCGGCGGCGGAATACCAGGCGCTCGGGCGTCGAGTCTGCGGGCGCGAAGGCATAGCCCTCGGCAGCAAAGTCCTGCAGGCCGTTCGGGCTGCGCAGCCGCCGTTCGATGACGTACCGCGCCATCAGCCCGCGGGCCCGCTTGGCGAAGAAGCTGATGACCTTGTAGCGCTCGCCATGCCAGTCCTCGAACTGGCAATCCACCACCTCGGCCTGCAAAGCC
>JBBSCX010000271.1:0-5405 GCA_038249905.1 Burkholderiales bacterium | reverse complement strand
TCGAGGACAACCCGGCCAACCTGCGCCTGGTCGAAGAGATCCTCGCCCGCCACGAAGGCGTCGCCCTGCTGACTGCGCCGACGGCCAGCCTGGGGCTAGAGCTGGCGCGGGCGCACCTGCCCGACCTGCTGCTGCTGGACATCCACCTGCCCGACAGCGACGGCTACCAGGTGCTGGCGCAGCTGCGTGCCGACCCGGCCACACGCGGCATGCAGGTCGTGGCGGTGACGGCCTACGCGATGCCGGGCGACATCCGGCGTGCGCTCGATGCCGGCTTCGACGCCCATCTGCCCAAGCCCATCGACATCGCCGGTCTGGATGCGCTGGTGCAGGACGCGTGCGCACGCCGGGCCCGCGGCTGACGCAAAACCTTCACGCGCAGTGCCGACACTACAGGGCTCTTGTCCCTGGAGGTTCCTGCCCATGACTGCCGCTCCCGAATCGCTGCACCGCCGCCGCCTTCTTCAAGGCACAGGCACGCTGGCCGCCTCGTCCTTCATCGGTGCGCTCGGTGCCTTGCACAGCCGCCAGGCCCAGGCCGCCGACGGGCGTCAATTGCTGCCAGCCATATCGCCCTACGGCCCGATCGCGCCGGTGGCCGACCTCAGCACCGGCCTGCCGCTGCTGCAACTGCCCGCGGGTTTCAGTTACCGCTCCTATGGCTGGACCGGCGACGTCATGCATGACGGCCAGCCGACGCCGTCAAATCACGACGGCATGGCGGTGGTGGCGCAGCGCCGTGTCGGGCCCGGCGGCCGCAGCACCGAGCTGGTGCTGGTGCGCAACCACGAACGTGCGCTGGTGGCCGACGTGCACCAGACCATCCGCAGCGACCAGAACTACGCCACGGGCCTCATCAACGGCATCGTCACTCTCACCGGTGTGGTGACCGTGCGTCTGGGCGCCAACGGCGCCATCGTCACCAACCCAGCCCTGCCCGACCCGCCGCCCTTCGTCGGCTACGTGGGCGGTGGCACCACCAACCTGGTCTGGCGCGACAACCAGTGGGTGCGCGCCTACACATCGCTGGGCGGCACGCTGGGCAATTGCGCCGGGGGTCCCACGCCCTGGGGCACCTGGCTGACGTGCGAAGAGACGGTGTTCGACTTCTCGGCCATCGGCGGGCGCAAGCACGGCTATGTGTTCGAGTGCGGCGCCGAGGCGGCCGACTCCAGCAGCAGTCCGATCGTCGAGATGGGCCGCTTCGTGCACGAGGCAGTGGCGGTGGACCCGGCCACCGGCGTGATCTACGAGACCGAGGACAACCGCAACGCCAGCGCGCTGTTCCGTTATGTGCCGCCGGCGGGCACCGCCACCCGCAGGCTGACGCGCGTGCCCCGCGGCGGCCGGCTGCAGGCGGCGCGGGTGAAGTCGGTGATCCGTCAGGCGGCGCCGCTGAGCCTGGCGCAGAGCAACAACCTCGGCCTCATCAACCCGCGCATCGGCGACGAGTACGAACTGGAGTGGGTGGACATCGCCAACCCCGATGCCGACCCGCGCACCGTCGCCGGTCTGCCCGGCGGCGTTTCGCTGGCGGCAATGGCCGGGCCCACCATCCAGGCCCTGGCCGCCGGCTGCGCGCGCATGTCGCGCGGTGAGGGCATCTGGCATGCCGACGGCAGGATGTTCATCGTCGACACCGGCGCCGGTGTGGACGCCAACAACCGCCCGGGCCAGGGCGAAGGCGCGGTCTGGGTGCTGGACCTGGCGACGATGCGGCTGCGCGCGCTGTTCGTCAGCGGCGCCGCGACCGCGGGCAACAACCCCGACAACGTGACGGTCAGCCCGCGCGGCGGGGTCGTGCTGTGCGAGGACGGCGGCGCCAGCCCTGACAGCTTTGGCGCCGGTTCACGCCTGCTGGGCCTGAACGCTGGCGGCGAGGCCTACATCCTGTGCAAGAACAACCTGGTGCTGGACGCCGCCGGCATCGCCGCCGCCGGCAAGACGGTGGCCCCCGGCGACTACCGCGGCAGCGAGTTCTGCGGCGCCTGCTTCGACCCCAGCGGCCGCGTGCTGTTCGTCAGCCTGCAAACGCCCGGCATCACCTTCGCCATCACCGGTCCCTGGACGCGCGGCAATCTGTAAAGCCGCTGCCGCGGCGCGCGCGCGGCAGGGTCCAGGCCGGCGGCGGCCAGCGCATTGCTGTTGAACTGCCGCGTCAGCTGCCGCATCAGTTGCTGCATCAGCTGCTGCAGGCGGCCCAGCGTGCAGTCGATTGCCCGCCCAGCGCCGCCAGCGCCGCGAGCGCCACACCCGGCTGCCCCGGCGCGGAAATGCCGCTGATGGCATTGCCGGTGGGGCCGAAGCAGCCCGGCGGTTGTCCGCCGCACGTTTCGCCCAGCCTGCTCAAACCTGATCGATCCTGTCCGCCAGGGTCTGCGCGTTGGCTGCGGCGGTGGCGTGAAACCCGGCGCTGATGCGGCTGTCTGCGGCGGCGCGGGTCCACAAGCCCATCGCCGCGACGCACGCAGTCAGCCACGCGGCGCGTTGCGCCGGCTGCGGCAGCGCAGGCTCGAACGCGCGGGGCGGGACCTCGCCGCCGGGCAACGGTGCGTAAGCCATGGGCAGCATGTCGTAGGCCGGTGCGGGTGTCAGGGCCGACGCCAGCGGGCCGGCGGCCACCGTGCCGCGCGCCGCCCCCAGCGGCACCGGCTGGAAGCTGAGGTTGCCGGTGTGCATGTCGGTGTTGGCGATCAGGCAGCCGAACCACCACAGGTGGGCGATGGCGGGCGTGGCAGTGGCGTCCAGCAGGCCCAGTGCGCAAAGCGCGGCGGCCAGGCGTGGCCAGTCGCCGCTGCCCTGGCCGAGAAATGTTCCGTCCAGCGTGGCCAGGCTCACCAGCGGGCTGCGGCCCCACAGGCCATGTCGATCGAAGCGCTCCACTTCCAGAAAGGTGCGGCCGGCGTGTTGCACGATGGCGCTGCGTGCTGCCGCCACGCCGGGCAGGCCGGCCAGCGTCTGCAAGGCCAGGTGCTCGCACACCAGCAGGTCGGCCCAGCGCCGCTCTGCCGCCGAGCCGCCTGCGCCGGAGAACTTCACCAGCACATGCGGCGTGCGGGCGCCGTCGCGCTCGCGCAGCGCCGGAAACTTCGGGAATTCGCCCGCCGCGCTGGAGCCCGCCACGCCTGCGGCCACGGCCTGCTCGGCCAGCGAGGCATAGGCTGGCCCCAGTTTGGCCACCGCCAGTGGCTCGGCAGGCGCCAGGCGCTGCGCCTGCCAGCGGGCGAAGGCGGGCTCACCGATGACCAGGTCGCCGGGGCCATCGCTGCCTGCTTGCGCCAGCACGTGCAGCACGTCGTCGTCGCTCCAGCGCTGCGGGTCGGGCGACACACCCCAGGCAGCATGGCCGGTGCGGGCCAGTTGTCGGCCCAGGTAGCCCTGCGGCCGCAAGTCTTGCAGGGGATAGGGCAGGCCGGGCCACCAGCCGTCGCGGGCGGCGTCCAGCATCGGGTCGCGTGGCGCATACGCAGTGGGCGTCGGCAGTGGCCAGGGCGTGCCCGCCAAGGGCAGCCAGCAGCCTTCGGGCTGCACCAGCACCAGCTGCCCGGCGTCGTGCGCGCGGCCCTGGGCGTCGATGGTGGCCAGCGGCAGCGCGCTGGTCCCATCGCGCAGCCCGCGGCGCAGTGCATGGCGGCTGCGGCGCGCCTGGCCGGCCTGCACCATCTCGCTTGCCCGCTCCTGCAGCAACCGGTGCAGCGTGGCCACGCTGACACCAAGCTCTGCCGCCAGCGCGGTGGCACTGGCAGGCCCAAGCCGCCGCATCAGGCTGCGCAGGCGGTCTCGGGCCTTGGTATCAGGGGCGCGCATGGCGCCATTCTGAGAAGATTGCTGAGAAGATCAAATGCGACGGCATCAAGGCCGCTTCACCTGGAGGAAGCCCGCCGAAGCGGGCTTGCCGGTGGGCTGACTGGTGGGTCGTTCTGAGAAGATTCTCGCCCTGGCTCAGTCGGCTGCCACCCGGCCCGTTCCAGCATCGCATGCGCCAGCACCTTGCAGCCGGCGGCGCGCCGGACCTGTTGACAGGCTGTCAGGGCGCCTCGCACAGGCAGTGCACCACCGCGGCATAGGGCTGGCGGCGTTCGGCCACCTCGGCCAGCCAGCCCAGGTCGCGCAGCACGGTCTCGGCCGTGCCCGGCGGCAGGCCGGTGGACAGCCCCAGCGCGGCACCCGCCATCTGCGCGCGCGCGGCAGGGTCCAGGCCGACGGCGGCCAGCACGCGGCTGTTGAACTGCCGCATCAGCTGCTGCAGGCGGCCGGGTTCACGTTCGATGTACTGCACGCGCACGTCGGCCGGCAGCTTGGCGCGCGTGGTGGCGGACTGCAGTGCGTCGGTGTAGCTGCCCACGCGATCGACGAGGCCCCGCTCCAGTGCCTGCGCACCGGTCCAGACGCGGCCCTGGGCGACGGCATCGATCTTCTCGGGCGTGGTCTTGCGGCCCTGGGCCACGGTGCCCAGGAACTGGCTGTAGAAGTGGTCGATGGCGGTCTGCATCAGCCTCAGCAGGCGCGGGTCCGGGTCCAGCCGCGGGTCGAAGGCCGTGCCCAGCCAGGTCGTGCTGTAGCCGCCGGCGGCCACACCCACCTTGTCCAGCGCGGCCTTGGCGGTCGGGATCATCGAGACCACGCCGATGCTGCCGGTGATGGTGGCCTCGTCGGCGATGATCTCGTCGGCGGCCATGCTGATCCAGTAGCCGCCCGAAGCCGCCAGGTCGCCCATTGACACCACCACCGGCTTGCCGGCGGCGCGTGTCAGCTCGAGTTCATGGCGCACCAGTTCGCTGCCGAAGGCGCTGCCGCCGGGCGAATCGACGCGCAGCACGATGGCTTTGATCTTGTTGTCTTCGCGCGCGCGCTTGACCAGCTCGGCCGTGCTGCGCCCGCCGATGGCCCCGGGGGGCGACATGCCGTCGCTGATCTCACCCTCGGCCACGATCACGCCGATGGCGTCGCCGCCGGTCTTCGGCTTCAGGCGCGCGAGGTAGGCGTCCAGCGAGACCTGGCGGAAGGTCTGGCCGGCCTTGTTGTCCTGATTGCTTCCGATGCCGCTTCCGATGCCGCTTCCGATGCCGCTGGCCTTGGCGCTGTCCTCGTCGGCCGTACCGCGCTCGATCATCAGGGCGCGCATCTCGTCGCGCGTCTTCAGCGCATCGACCAGCTTCATCGACACCATCAGCTTGGCGTAGTCGCCGCCGACGGCCTGCAGGCGTTCGGGCAGGGCCTCGATGTCCTGGGCGATCTGGCCCGGCGGCAGCTTGCGCGCGGTCTCCACCGACTTCAGCCAGCTGCCCCAGATGGCGTCGTACAGGAAGCGCTCGGCCTCGGTCGCTGCGGGCGAGGGCCCGGTGTCGGTGTAGACCTCGGCAAAGCTCTTGTAGGTGCCGGCCTTGATGACGTTGGCGGTGACG
>JBBSCX010000270.1:0-5408 GCA_038249905.1 Burkholderiales bacterium | reverse complement strand
GTACGACACCCTGGCGCTGCGCGCCGCGGTGTTCGTGGTCGAGCAGAACTGCCCCTACCAGGACCCCGACGGCGTCGACCGCCAGTGCTGGCACCTGCTGGGCCGTGACGCGGCCGGCACCCTGCAGGCGGTGCTGCGCGCAGTGGACCCGGGCGTGAAGTACGCCGAGGCCTCGATCGGCCGCGTCGTCACTGCCCCCGAGGCGCGCGGCACCGGCCTGGGCCGGCAACTGGTGGCCGAAGGGTTGCGGCGGCTGGATGCGGCGTACCCCGGGCACGCGGTGCGCATCAGCGCGCAGGCGCATCTGCAGCGGCTGTACGCCGGGTTCGGCTTTGTCGGCGTGGGCGAGGAGTACCTGGAAGACGACATCCCGCACCGCGAGATGTTGCGGACGGCGCGATGACAAGCCTGCCCGATCGCGGCGAGAAGTCCGGCGAGGACTTCCGCGAGGACATGCGCCTGCCCGGCAGCGGCAACGCCGCCGCGCGGCGCGTGCTGTCGGCGGCCGAACTGGCGCCGCTGACCACGCTGGACGATGCACGTTCGCTGCGCGCCGTGGCACAGACCTTCGGCTTCATCGCCGCGGCCATCGCGCTGGGCGTCGCCGTCTGGCCCAGCCCGTGGGTGCTGTTGGCGGTGCTGGTGCTGGGCATCCAGCAGCACGGCCTGTTCATCCTGGCGCACGAGGCGGCGCATTACCGGCTGCATTCGCACCGCGGGCTGAACGACGCTCTGGGGCGTGCCATCGGCATGGCCGGCGGGGTGTCGATGTGCACCTACCGCGTCACCCACCGCCTGCACCACAACAACCTCTACGGCCCCGAAGACCCTGACACCGCCATCCACGGCGGCTACCCGCGCGGCGTGGCCTACCTGTGGAAGAAGTTGCTGCAGGATCTGGCGGGCCTCAACGCCTGGAAAACCTACGCCTACTTCTTCGGCGCGCCCGCCATCAACGAGGCCACGCAACGCGCCGCGCGTCCGCTGGACGACACCAGCCCGGCGCTGCGCGCGGCGGCGCGGCGCGACCGCGGTGGCGTGGTCGCCTGCCACGTCGCTGCACCCTTGCTGGCGCTGGCCGCGTTCGGCCTGCAGGGGCTGGCGCTGTACGCGGTGCTGTGGGTGCTGCCGCTTTTGACGGTGCTGCAACCCGTCCTGCGGCTGCGGGCCGTCTGCGAACACGGGGCCGTCAACGACCTGTCGTCGCCGCTGACGGCCGCGCGCACGACGCTGAGCACCGGCGCGCGCAGCGGCCGGGCCATCGACCGCCTGTGCAACGCGGCCGGCCGTGTGCTGCTGTTCCCGCACCATGTCAACTACCACGTCGAACACCACCTCTACCCCGCCGTGCCGCACTACCACCTGCCGCGCCTGCATGCGCTGCTGTGGTCGCGCGGCGCGCTGGCGGGGGCGCAGGTGTGCGACCTGCGCGACACCCTGGGGCGCGTGTTCGCCCCGCGCCGCGCCCGATCCATCCGCCTGCAGGAGACGCCATGAAACTGGGCACCGCACACACCGCCGTCATCACCGGGGCCGCCTCGGGCTTCGGCCTGGAGGCCTGCCGCATCGCCGCCGCGCGCGGCATGAATGTCGTCATGGCCGACGTGCAGGCCGACGCGCTGGCCACCGCCGTGGCCGAGATCGAAGCCACCGGCGCAGCCGTGCTGGCGCAGCGTGTGGACGTGTCCAGCGCCGAACAGTTGGACGCCCTGGCCGCAGCCACCGCACAGCGTTTTGGCGCACCGCACTTCGTCTTCAACAACGCCGGTGTCGGCGGCGGCGGGCTGGTGTGGGAACAGAGCCTGAAGGACTGGCACTGGGTGCTGGGCGTCAACCTGATGGGCGTGGTGCACGGCGTGCGCGCCTTCACGCCGATGAGGCTGGCCGCCGCCGCCGCCGACCCGCAGTGGCACGGCCACATCGTCAACACCGCCAGCATGGCCGGGCTGCTGAATGCCCCCAACATGGGCGTCTACAACGTCAGCAAACACGCCGTGGTGGCGCTGAGCGAGACGCTGCACCAGGACCTGTCGCTGGTGACCGGGCAAGTGCACGCCCATGTGCTGTGCCCCTTCTTCGTGCCCACCGGCATCCACCAGAGCGAACGCAACCGCCCGGCCGCGCTGGCTGACGCTGCGGCCCGGCCCACGCGCAGCCAGCTCATCGCCCAGGCCATGAGCGAGCAGGCCGTCACCAAGGGCAAGGTCAGCGCAGCGCAGGTGGTGCAGTGGGTGTTCGACGCCATGGACGAGGGCCGCTTCTACATCTACAGCCACCCGCGCGCGCTGGCCATGGTGCAGACGCGGCTGGAAGACATCATGGAAGGCCGCAACCCCAGCGACCCGTTCGCGGCCAAGCCCGAGTTGGGCGCGAACCTGCGCGCGGCGCTGCGCGACGCCGCTTGACGGCAAATCGTCGACTTGGCGCTTTGCGTTCGTTGACTCGAAACCGTGGGCTGCGCCCCGGTTGGCTCAGCAACCCAGGCTCAGGGCCTGCAGCGGCCGCCCGGTCGCGCCATCGGTGACGACGAAGGCCACGCGCCGCGGCGTGGCCGGGTCGCCGCGAGTCACCGCCAGTTGCGAACGCAGGCCGACCGTGGCGGCCCAGGCCGGCACCTCGCGCAGCAGGCGCACGACATGGTCGTGCTGCAGGGTTTCGCCGCGGTTCTCGCCGGCGCGCACGCGCGTCGCGTGGCCGTCCTCCAGCACCGCCCAGTAGCCGGACAGCGAGGCCGTGCCGGCGGCAGCGGCGCTGACCTCGACCTTGACGACATCGCCATCGCGTTGCATCTGCAGCCTCACTGGCGCAGGGCTGCGTGCGGGCCCGGGCAGAGCGGGCGACCCGCGCCATCCGCGCCAGTCGTGACCGTCGGCAATCACCTGCGGCGTGTACACCTGCGCACTGCGGTGGCGCTGGGCCCAGAGGTACTGGCGTTCGGTGTAAGCCGCGTCGGCAAAGCGGTCGGGCCAGCCCAGGCGGTCCCAGTAGGTGACGTGGAAGTTCAGCGCCAGCACGTCGGCCCGGCCCTTCAGCGTCGACAGCCAGCGGTCGGCCGGCGGGCACGAACTGCAGCCCTCCGAGGTGTAGAGCTCGACCACCTGCGGCGCCTTCTCGGCGCTGTGGGCGCTGCAGGCGGCGGATGCATTGGCCGCAGCGCTTGAAGCGGTCGACCCGGGCACGGCCGCATGCAGTGGGGCAGCCAGGGCCAGCGCCGACACCAGGCCAGCGCAACGACCGCCCAGGCCGCGGGCGCGGGCCGCGCGTGGGCGCATCGGGGCCAGCGTCGTTGGCAGAGCCGGCGCAGGCGCGGAGGGCAGGTCGGATGCGGTCGTCTTCATCGCCTTCGGTCGGCAGTCTGGGGCCGGGGCTTACAGTGCGGCGGTGAATGAGTCTGCATCCAAAAGCACCACCGTCGACCCCGGCGCCCACAGCAGCCCCACCAACCCCACCAACCCTGCCAACCCGGCTGCCCACGTCGCCGTCATCGGCGCCGGCCCCGCCGGCCTGATGGCCGCCGAAACCCTGGCCGCTGCCGGCCACGCGGTCACCGTCTTCGACCGCATGCCTTCGGTAGGACGCAAGTTCCTGTTGGCGGGCAAGGGCGGGCTGAACCTGACCCACGCCGAGCCCTTCGACGCCTTCGTGCGTCGCTACGCCGAACGCGCGCCGCAGATCGAGCCGCTGCTGCGCGGCTTCGACGCCGAGGCGCTGCGTGCCTGGGCCGCCGAACTGGGCGTGACCACCTTTGTCGGCAGCTCGGGCCGCGTCTTTCCGACCGACATGAAGGCCGCGCCCTTGCTGCGCGCCTGGTTGCAGCGGCTGCGGCAGCAGGGGGTGCAGTTCCGCATGCGCCATCGCTGGCTGGGCTGGAACGACGACGGCGCGCTGCGCCTGGCCACGCCCAACGCCGACGAGCTGGCCCTGCGCCCAGCCGCCACCGTGCTGGCCCTGGGCGGTGGCAGCTGGGCGCGGCTGGGATCGGACGGCGCCTGGGTGCCGCTGCTGCAGGCCCGCGGTGTCGAGGTGGCGCCGCTGCAGCCGGCGAACTGCGGTTTCGAGATCGCCTGGAGCGAACACCTGCGCCAGCGCCATGCCGGCGCGCCGCTGAAGGGCGTGGCGCTGAATGTGCCTCCCGTGCCTGGCTTGCACGGCCCGCACGATGCGTGGCAGCAATCCGGCGAATGTGTGATCAGCGCGTATGGCATCGAGGGCCAACTGGTCTACGCCGCCAGCGCCCGCCTGCGCGCCGCGCTGCAGGCTACCGGCACGGCCGGCTTCACGCTCGACCTGCTGCCCCAGCGCAGCGCCGAATGGGTGGCGCGCGAGGTGGCGCACCCGCGCGGCCCGCGCTCGCTGGCCACGCACCTGAAAACCCGTCTGAAGCTGGACGGCGCCAAGGCCGCGTTGCTGTGGGAGGTGCTGCCCAAGGACGCGCAGGCCGACCCCGCGCGCCTGGCCGCCGCCATCAAGGCCCTGCCGCTGCGCGCCACCGCCATGCGCCCCATCGACGAGGCCATCAGCACCGCCGGCGGCGTGCGCTTCGAGGCCCTGGACGAGGGCTTGATGTTGCGCGCCCTGCCCGGGGTGTTCTGCTGTGGCGAGATGCTGGACTGGGACGCCCCCACCGGCGGGTATCTGCTGGGCGCCTGCTTCGCCAGCGGCCGCGGCGCGGGGCTGGGCGCGGCGCAATGTCTGTTGCGATCGGCCGGCGAGACCGTGCGCCCGACGTAGACCTCGGCCTGCCGGGACCTCAGCCCGGCAAGCCCACCGCCACGTCGGTGTGCAGGGCAGCCAGCCCGCCATCGAAGGTGACCAGGCGCCCGGCGTGGTGTCTGGCCAAGGCGGCCAGGTAGGCATCCGTCACTTGCCGGTGCCCGATCACGCCGATCAGGTCGACCGCTGCGTAGCCGATGGCATCGGACCAGAAGCGGTGGCGCGGATGGGCCGCCAGGGCCGCCAGCACGCGGACCGCGGCGCCGGCGTCCATGCCGGCCAGCCGCATCAGCAGGCGCAACAAGGTGCCCTGCGTGATCGGGCAGGTGGCGAAGGGCGCCGCACTGGCGCTGAACCAGGTCTGCGCGGCCGCGTGATGCACATGCGTGTCGACCACCAGTGCCACCAGCACGTTGCCGTCCAGCAGGCACACCGCGGGATCGGCCGTGTTGCCGGCAGCCGACCCCGGGGTGGCTGAGCCATCCGCGCGGCCAGAACGGGATTTTGGGCGGGACAGGCGGGACGGGCCTGACGGGCGGGACGGACGGGACGGACGGGACGGACTCAAGCCTCGTCCTCCAGCGCCGCCACATCCTGGGGCGTCACCGTCCGCGTCACGTGGACCACGGGCAAGCCGCTGCTGGCGTGCAGCCGGACCAGGGCCGGGTCGGCGTCTGCGGCCTGCTGCGCCAGGC
>JBBSCX010000269.1:0-5425 GCA_038249905.1 Burkholderiales bacterium | reverse complement strand
CGCCCAGCCCGGCATGGCGGCCAATGGCCTGAGCCTGGATGTGTGGCCGGTGGGCACGGGCCCCTTCATGATGTCCGAGTACGTGCAGGACCGCCGCCACGTGATGGTGCGCAACCCCAATTACCGCAACGTGCCCTACCCGTGCGAAGGCATGCCCGAGGACGAGAAAGCCGGTCTGCTGGCCGACTGCGGCAAGCCCACGCCCTTTATCGACCGCATGGTCTTCCTGATCGAGAAGGAAGGCGTGCCGCTGAAGTCGAAGTTCCGCCAGGGCTACTACGACGTGCCCGAGATCGAGCGCACCGACCGTGGCATCGAATACCTGGTCGACATGGACGACTCGGCCGAGGTGGCGGCCGAATACACCGCCAAGGGCATGCGCTTCCCGAAGCTGGTGGACATGTCGTCCTGGTATCTGGGCTTCAACATGCTCGACCCGGTCATCGGCCAGGGCAGCACGCCCGAGCAGACAGCCAAGAACCGCAAATTGCGCCAGGCGCTGAGCATCGTCATCGCCTGGGAAGACTTTGTGCGCGTGTTCCCTGAAGAAGGCGGCGAGCCGGCCATGAGCCCGCTGCCGGCCGGCCTGTTCGGCAGCCGCCACGGCACACCCGAGGGCATGAACCCGGTCACGCACACATTGGTCGATGGCAAGGCGGTGCGTCGTCCGGTCGAGGACGCCAGGCGCCTGCTGGCCGAGGCCGGTTATCCCGACGGGCGCGACGCCAAGAGCGGCCAGCCCCTGGTGCTGAATTACGACTTCTACGGCGTGCCCACACCCAAGCGGCGGGCGCAATTCGACTGGATGATCCGGCAATTTGCCAAGCTGGGCGTGCAACTCGAGATCCGCGCCACCGACAACAACCAGTTCCAGGACAAGGTGCGCAAAGGCAAGCACCAGATCTACTGGTCGGGCTGGCTGGCCGATTACCCCGATGCCGAGAACTTCCTGTTCCTGCTTTACGGCCCCAACGCCAAGAGCCGCAGCGATGGCGAGAACACCTCGAATTACGAAAACCCCGAATTCGACCGCATCTACACCCGCATGCAGAGCATGGACGACGGCCCCGAGCGGCAGGCCCTGATCGACCAATTGGTGCGCATTGCGCAAGAAGACGCCCCCTGGTCCTTCGGCTACTTTCCGTATGCCTCGGGCGCTTTTCACAGCTGGGTGAAGAACGGCAAGCCCGCCATCATGGTGCGCGACATGGGCCGCTACTACCGGCTGGACGTGGCCGAACGGGTGGCCAAACAGGCTGAGTGGAACGCGCCGGTGTGGTGGCCCGTGTGGGCCGGGCTGGCGGGCGCGCTGGCCCTGCTGGCCGTGATGTGGCGCAGCCACCGCCGCCGCGAAAGGCTGAACGCCCGCGGCGTGGTGCTGCAGTCATGATCAATTTCATCCTGCGGCGCCTGGGTTATGGCGCGCTGGTGCTGCTGGGCGTCAACCTCGCCACTTTCTTTCTCTTCTTCACCGTCAACACGCCCGACGACATGGCGCGCCTGAACATCGGCGGCAAACGCGTGACGACCGAACAGATCGAAAAATGGAAGGTCGAGCGCGGCTACGACAAGCCGCTGTACTTCAACCACCAGCAAAGTGGCACGGCCGCCGTCACTGACACCATCTTCTGGGAACGCTCGGTGTCATTGTTTGCGCTCGACTTCGGCCGTGCCGACAGCGAAAGCGCCGGCGACATCGGCCACCAGGTGCAGACGCGCATGTGGGCGAGCTTGAAACTGGCCGTGCCGCTGTTTTTGCTGCAGGTGGTGTTCAGCACCTTGTTTGCGCTGCTGCTGGTGATGTTCAGGCACACCAAATTGGACTTCTGGGGCGTGGTGCTGTGTGTGCTGATGCTGTCGATCAGCAGCCTTTTCTACATCATCGTCGGCCAGTTCGTGTTCTCGAAACTGTTCCGGCTCGCGCCTGTGTCGGGCTTTGCCGATGGCTGGGATGCCGCGCGCTTTCTGGTATTGCCGATCGCCCTGAGTCTGCTGGCGCGCCTGGGTGGCGAGGCGCGGCTGTACCGCGCGATGTTTTTGGAAGAGGTGGGCAAGGACTATGTCCGCACCGCCCGCGCCAAGGGCCTGTCAGAGATGGTGGTGCTGGCGCGCCATGTGCTGCGCAACGCGCTGATCCCGATCATCACCAGTGCCGGCAGCTATCTGCCGTTCGTGTTTTTGGGCAGCCTGGTGTTCGAGAGCTTCTTCGGCATCCCGGGGCTGGGCGCCTACGTCATCGATGCCATTGCCGGACAGGACTTCGCCATCGTGCGCACGATGGTCTTCCTGGGCTCGCTGCTGTACATCGCCACCTATGTGCTGATCGACATCGCCTACACCTGGGTCGACCCCCGCGTGCGGCTGGGCTAGGGCAGGGACGCGGACATGCCCAAGATCGTCCCGCTGTGGACCGACGTCGCCATCTGGCTGCTGCTGGCGGCACTGGCGCTGTACATCTGGCAGGTGCGGCGTGCGCCCAATCTGCGCGCCAACTGGAAGCGCGTGTTCCAGAACGGACCGGCGCTGGGGGCCAGCGTGGTGCTGGCGCTGTGCCTGCTGGTGACGGCGCTGGACAGCGTGCATTACCGGCCGCTGCTGCCGCCGGCGGCCGGCGCGCCTGCCGCTTCATCGTCAAGCGCGATCGCAGCCTACGACACGCGCACCGTGTCGCTGCTGGACCGCGTGCTGCAGCGCCTGCTGGACATGCGCGAATCGACCTATTCGGCGCCGCTGGCCGCCGTCGCCTTCACGCGCGAGTCGGTGACGGTGGACGGCGAAGTGCGGCGCATCGCACCGCGCCTGCAGCACGGCGGCGCGCACCTGAAGTCGCCCGAGGCCGAGCGCACGGCCGACATCCTGGCGCGCACCGGTGCCGGTCTGCTGCTGGGCCTGCTGATGGCCGCAGCGCTGTCGGCCGGGCTGGTTGCGATGCTGGCGCGCAGCCACGGCGGCTTCGGCACGGCGGCCGTGGCCATCGCCCGCGGCGAGACCGACATCCCCTGGCGCGTGGCGCTGATGACGATCACGGCGCTGTGCCTGCTCATTGGCCCGGTGCTGACGCTGGCCCCGCACTACCACGTGCTGGGCACCGACCGCACCGGCAACGACGTGCTGGTGCAGAGCCTGAAGAGCATCCGCACTGCCTTTGTCATTGGCAGCCTGTCCACCATCGCCACATTGCCGCTGGCGGTGGGCCTGGGGGTGATGGCGGGCTACTTTCGCGGCTGGGTCGACGAGGTCATCCAGTACATCTACACCCTGCTGTCCAGCGTGCCCAATGTGCTGCTGATCGCGGCCTGCGTGCTGATGGTGCAGGTGTTCTTCGACAAGAACCCCGAACTGTTCGCGACCGGCGCTGAACGGTCAGATCTGCGCCTGTTCGTGTTGTGCCTGATCCTGGGCCTGACGGGCTGGGCGGGCCTGTGCCGGCTGCTGCGCGCCGAGACCATGAAATTGCGTGAACTGGAATATGTGCAGGCCGCGCGGGCAGTTGGTGTCAGCGACCTGCGCATCATGGCGCGGCACATCTTCCCCAATGTCGTGCATCTGATGCTGATCACGACCGTGCTCGACTTCTGCGCGCTGATTCTTTACGAGGCGGTGCTCAGCTATGTCGGCGTCGGCGTCGACCCGTCGATGAACAGCTTCGGCGGCATGATCAATCAGGCCCGCGCCGAGATGAGCCGCGACCCGGTGGTGTGGTGGAGCTTCGCCTCGGCCTTCGGCTTCATGGTCGCGTTGGTGCTGGCGGCCAACCTGTTTGCCGACGGCGTGCAGGAAGCGTTCGACCCGCGATCGCGCATCTTCCGGCCGCGTTTGTCGCTGGGGCGGCGCCGGGCTGTGGTGCCTGCAGCACCGGCTACACCGGCCGCGCCTGGTACACCTTCGACCGGGGCCTGACGATGCTGGCGATCGAAGACCTGCAGGTTGAACTGGACGCCGAGGCCGGCCTGGTGCGCGCCATCGACGGGCTGCGTCTGGCCATCGAACGCGGCGAGACCTTTGCGCTGGTGGGCGAAAGCGGTTGCGGCAAGAGCATGACCGCGCTGGCGCTGATGCGGCTGCTGCCCGAGAACGGGCGCGTCACCGCCGGCCGCATCGCCTTGGATGCCAAGCTTGGGGGAGGGAACGGCGGCAGGGGTGGTGTGGACGCGCCTGCGCTGGACGTGCTGGACCTGCCCGAAGCCGGCATGCGCGCCGTGCGTGGCGGGCGCATCGGCATGATCTTCCAGGAACCGGCCACCAGCCTGAACCCGGTGCTGACGATCGGCACGCAGATGGTCGAGACCATCGAGGCCCACACCGCCCTGCGCGGTGCCGCGGCGCGTGCCAAGGCCATCGAATGGCTGGGCCGTGTGGGCATCCCCGAGCCGGCAAGGCGCATCGACGAGTACCCCTTCCGCATGAGCGGCGGCCAGAAGCAGCGCGTGATGATTGCGATGACATTGGCGGCCGAGCCCGAATTTTTGGTCGCCGACGAACCGACGACGGCGCTGGACGTGACCATTCAGGCGCAGATCCTCGACCTGCTGCGCGAATTGCAGCGCGAACACCGCATGGGCCTGCTGCTGATCACGCACGACCTGGCCGTGGTCTCGGGCATGGCGCACCGCGTGGCGCTGATGTATGCGGGGCAGATCATCGAGGTGGCGCCGGCGGCGCAGTTCTTCGCCGCGCCCAAGCATCCGTACGCGCAGGCGCTGTTGCGTGCGCTGCCCGGCAGCCAGCGCCGTGGCGAGCCGCTGGCGGCGATTGCGGGCACCGTGCCACCGCTGCATCTGGCCTTTGACGGCTGCCGCTTTGCCGAGCGCTGCGCGTACGTCATGCCCAAGTGCCGCGACACCGTGCCGGCGCTGCAGGTGGTGGCGCCACAGCACGAGGTGCGTTGTGTGTTGTACGACGAGGGTGGGGCAGGGGTGCCGGCCCAAACCCCGGGCGAGCTTGTGGACCTTGCCTCGGCGGCCACGGCGGTCTCGGCGGCCTCGACAACCCCGGCTGCGGGCCATCCGCGCCCCATCACCCCTGCGGCAGTGACCGCCGCCGACCCCTCCGCCGCGCCGGCCCCCTTGCTGTCCGTGCAGCAACTGCATGTCCGCTTTCCCATCAAGCGCGCCGGCTTCGGCCGCAAGGCCACCTGGTTCGACGCCGTGGCGGATGTCAGCTTCGATGTCGGCCGCGGTCAGACCCTGGCCCTGGTGGGCGAGTCGGGCTGCGGCAAGACCACCACCGGCAAGGCCATCGTGCAGTTGCTGCGTGGCACGGCGCAACTCGAAGGCCGGGCCTTGCTGGACGGGCAGGACCTGTTCAGCCTGGAAGGTGCGGCGCTGCGTGACGCCCGGCGCCAGGTGCAGATCATCTTCCAGGACCCCTTCGCTTCATTGAACCCGCGCATGCGGGTGTTCGATGTGCTGGAAGAAGGCCTGCT
>JBBSCX010000268.1:0-5442 GCA_038249905.1 Burkholderiales bacterium | reverse complement strand
CTGCGCCTGGCGCCGCCGGTGACGGCCTTCGACACGCCCGAATTGCACCGCCTGGTGGCCGACATGTTCGACACCATGGCCGCGGCCCAGGGCGCCGGGCTGGCCGCGCCGCAGATCGGCGTGGACCTGCAACTGGTCATCTTCGGCTTCGGCAACAACCCGCGTTACCCCGATCGCGAGCCGGTGCCGCGCACTGTGATCTGCAATCCGGTGATCGAGCCGCTGTCGGGCGAGATGGTGGACGGCTGGGAGGGTTGCCTGTCGGTGCCCGGGCTGCGCGGTCTGGTGCCGCGGCACGCCCACATCCGTTATCGCGGCCAGGACCTGCAGGGCCGGCCCTTCGAGCACGAAGCGCGCGGCTTTCACGCGGTCGTCGTGCAGCATGAATGCGACCACCTGATCGGCCGCCTGTACCCGACGCGCATGACCGACCTGACGAAGCTGGGCTACACCAGCGTGCTGTTCCCGGAACTGGACGCGAACAGCGACGACGACTGAGCCGGGACCCTTGAGCCAGGACGTTTGAGCCAGGGCGATCGAGACAGACGCTTGAACCCCGACAGTTGCGCGCAAAGGATCGAGTGGCCGCAGCCACCGTCGCCCGTGGACCTGCACCTGCACCTGCACCTGCACCTGCACCTGCACGCATCGCGCAACAGGGCTTTACATTGCTTCGTCGCCACACCACGCGCTTGGGGCCTTAATCGGGACATGAACATCCTGCTGCGTTCTGCAATGGCGTTGACTCTGCCCCTGGGGCTCTCCGGGGGGGTGCCGCTGAGTCTGACAACGCTGGGCCTGCTGGCCAACTTGCCGGTCACGGTCCGCGCCGCGGCACCGGAAGGCGCGGCCCAGTCCGAAGCGCCCGCCCGTGTCGGCCGCGTCGCGCGCACCGATGGCGACGTGTCCTGGTTCGATATCGAACGTGGTCTGTGGCAGCCGGCCGAGATCAACCGCCCGCTGACCGGCGGCGACCGCGTCAGCACCGGTGCCGACGGCCGCGCCGAATTGCGTGTCGGGTCGACGCTGCTGCGCCTGGCCGGCGGCAGCGAAGTCGAAGTGCTGCGCCTGGACGACGCGAAGATGGTGCTGCAACTGCACAGCGGCGCGCTGGCCTTGCGGGTGCGCACTCGTGAATTGGCCGAGGAAATCGAACTCGTCACCGACGAGGCTCGCCTGGCGCCCCAGCGTGCCGGTCATTACCGCTTGGACCGCAGCGACGACCGCACCGCAGCCGGCGCCTGGCGCGGCGAGTTGCGCGTGCTGTCCACCACCAACGCCGGCTTCGACATCGCCGAAGGCGAACACCACGAACTGTGGCGCGACGCCAGCGGCCGCCTGCGCAGCGCACTGGCACGCCTGCCCGACGACGCCCTGGCCGCCTGGACGCTGCAGGCTGAAGCGAACGAGCAGCGCAGCGCCTCGGCGCGCCATGTCTCGCCCGAGATGACGGGGGCCGAAGAGCTGGACCGCCACGGCCGCTGGGACCGGCACCCGGAGTACGGCGCGATCTGGGTGCCGCTGGTGGTGGCCTCGGGCTGGGCCCCGTACCGCGACGGGCGCTGGGTCTGGGTGCGGCCCTGGGGCTGGACCTGGGTCGACACGGCGCCATGGGGCTTCGCGCCCTTCCACTACGGCCGCTGGGTGCACTGGACGGGCCGCTGGGCCTGGGTGCCGGGCGCCTATGCGGCGCGGCCGGTGTACTCGCCTGGACTGGTGGCCTGGGTGGGCGGGCCGGGCTTCAGCATCGGCGTGCAGATCGGCCGCCCGCTGCCGCAGGTGGGCTGGGTTGCGCTGGCGCCGTACGAGCCGTATCGACCGCATTACTGGCACCATGACAGGCTGCATCACCGGCCCGGACAGGGCCTGCACAAGATTCCGCCGGTGGCCCAGGCCCCGGGCCGCGCCTACATCCCCGACCGTGTGCCGCGCGACGGCCGGGCGGGTCGCGATGACGGCGACGACGGCCCACGCCACTGGCGCAACCAGGACGCGCCGGGCGGCTTGACCGTCGTCACGCGCGACGCCATGTTGCGCCGCCTGCCGGTGCGCGACGCGGCACTGCCGGTGAGCCTGCGCGACCTGCCCGGCCCGCGGGCCCCTTCGGGGGCCGAGCCCGGCCCGGCCCTGGTGCGGGTGCAGCCGCCGCCGCGCGGTGTGGAGGGCGACGTGGTCGGTCCGCTGCGCCCCGCCGCAACTTTGCCGGCGTGGCGTACCACGCGCACGGCGCCTGCATCGCCGCAGGTCGAATCGCCGGACTTCGGCCCGGCTGCGCCGCCCGCCGCGGAGCGCACCGAGGGCTTCAAACCCAGCGATCGCAGCGATCGCAGCGATCGCAACGACAGCATCAACCGCGGCGATCGAATCCAGAGCAGGCCCGACCCGCGCGCCGAGCGCCGTTTCGAGCCCGTGCAATCCGCCCCGATGGCCCCGGCGCCGGCGGCGGCGGCGACCCTGCCGCCGATGCCTGCGCCTGTGCGACCGACAGCCACCTTGCCCGGGCCGATGCGCCCGGCCGTCATGCCCGTGCCTGCGCCGTCTGCACCGGCTCCTGCGCCTGCGGACGCGGCCCCGATGCCGCAGCGCGTCGCCCCGCTGCCCGAGCGACGCGAAGCGCAGCGCAGCGCCCCGTCGCCGCAACCGGCAGCCGAGGTCCAGCGCGCGGGCCCTCGCGATCGTGACCGGCAGCGGTCGCAGGAACGCTGACAGCCGCGGCACCGCGCCACCACCGCTGGACGGCCGCCGCGCCGCTTCAGCGAAGCAGCATCGGCCGCAGCACGTGCCAGACGTTGTCCAGCATCTTCGGGTGCGCTGCCGCCCTTGGGTGGATGCGGTCGGGCTGGAACAGTGTCTCAGCCTCGGGCACGTCGGCCACGCCGGCCAGCAGGAAGGGCACCAGCGCCGTGCCCTCGGTCCTGGCCACGGCGGCAAAGATGTTGAAGAAGTCGTCGCTGTAGCGGCGCCCGTAATTCGGCGGCACCTGCATGCCGGCGATCAGCACTCGCGCGCCGGCGGCCTGCGCGGCTTGGGTCATGGCACGCAGGTTGGCCTCGGTATTGGCCAGCGGCAGGCCGCGCAAGGCGTCGTTGCCACCCAGTTCGATGATCACCGCGTCCGGCTGGTGCTGCCGCAGCAGGGCGGGCAGCCGCGTGCGTCCGCCCGAGGTGGTGTCGCCGCTGATGCTGGCGTTGATCACCCGCCAGGGCAGCTTCTGCGCCTCGATGCGCTGCGTCATCAGCGCCACCCAGCCGCTGCCGCGCACCAGGCCGTATTCGGCCGAGAGGCTGTCGCCCACCACCAACAGGGTGCGCGCGGCCGCTGTGGCGGTCGCGGCGGACGAGGCGGACGAGGCCGTGGCCGGTGCCCCCTGCGCCTGGCCGGTCGCAGCGCCGCCCAGCCAGAGGGCCAGCGCCAGCCGGCTACAGTCCCGGCACCACGCACGGCGCGACGAAGAAGAAGGATCGATGTCGGAACCCATCATTGACGTTCGGAAAATCACCAAGCAGGTGAGCGATGCCACAGGAACCTTGACCATACTTCACGAGATCGAGTTCCAGCTGCGGCCGCAAGAGAGTGTGGCCATCGTCGGCGCCTCGGGGTCGGGCAAGAGCACGCTGTTGTCGATCCTGGCCGGGCTGGACACGCCCAGCAGCGGCACCGTGGTGCTGGCCGGCACCGATCTTTTCAAGCTCGACGAAGATGCCCGCGCTGAAGTCCGTGCGCGCAAGGTAGGCTTCGTGTTTCAGAGTTTCCAGTTGCTGGGCAACCTGACGGCGCTGGAAAACGTCATGCTGCCGCTGGAACTGATGGGCCGCGACGACGCCCGTGCGGCGGCCACCGAAATGTTGAAGCGTGTCGGCCTGGGCGAACGCCTGGGCCACTACCCGAAGGTGCTGAGCGGCGGCGAGCAGCAGCGTGTGGCGCTGGCGCGCGCCTTTGTCGTCAAGCCAGCGCTGCTGCTGGCCGACGAACCCACCGGCAGTCTGGACTTTGCCACTGGAGAAACCGTCATGCAGCTGATGTTCGACATGAACCGCGAGACCGGCACAACCCTGGTGCTGGTGACGCACGACCGCGCCATCGCCGCGCGCTGCGACCGGCAGCTGCGCATCGAGGCCGGCCGGCTCGTCGCCTGAGGCCGCCCATGAGCGCCGCGTCCACACCCGCCTGGCCCGATGCACCGCCCGCGCCGCAGCATGGCGCCGGGGAAGAATCGCAGAGGCCAGAACGGCCAGAAGTTCCAGAAGCGCCTGAACAGCCCGACGAGCCCCTGGCCGCCGGGCCGCTGGAGCCCGTGCTTTACAACGTCGTGTATTGCAGCCGGGCTGCGGCCGAGGCCGATGAAGCCGCGGTCGATCACATCCTGCAAAGTGCGCGCCGGCGCAACCCCGCCTGGGGCATCACCGGCCTGCTGGTGTTCGGCAGCGGCATCTTCTTCCAGTGGCTGGAGGGGCCGCGCACCAGCATCAACGCGCTGATGGCGCGGCTGCGCACCGACTCGCGTCACCACGACATCGTGCTGCTCGGCGAGACCGAGGAAGTGCGCGAGCGCCTGTTCCCCGACTGGGACATGGAACGGGTGGGCGCCGAACACATCCGCGAGGTGCTGGTGGACGCCATCGAGGCGGCCACCGACAAGCGCAACGCCGCCGCGCTCGAAAAGCTCCTGGCCGAGGTGGACGCGCAACAAGCGGCGCTTGGCGCGCCTTAGTTCGACCGGCGGTCCAGGCTGATCCCCCTGCCCAGGGACTCAAGGATCGGGCAGTCGGGCCGGGCGTCACCGCGGCAGGCGTGCACCAGCCGCGCCAGGGACTGCTTCATCGCCGCCATCTCGGCCATGCGGCGGTCCAGGTCGGCCATGTGCGTCTGTGCGATGCGGCGCACATCGGCGCTGGCGCGACCGCGGTTCTGCCACAGCTTCAGCAATTCGCTGATCTCGGCCATCGAGAAGCCGAGGTCGCGCCCCTGCCGGATGAAGCGCAGCGTGTGCACCTCGCTGTCGCCGTAACGGCGGTAGCCGGCGTCGCTGCGCGGCACCGTGCCCAACAGGCCCAGGGCCTCGTAGTGGCGCGCCATCTTGGCCGACACGCCGGCCTGCGCAGCGGCGGCGCCGATGTTCATCACCTCGCTCATTTCGTCTCTCCCTTCCAGCGCGACAGCCACAGTGCATTGCCGACCACGCTGACGCTGGACAGCGCCATGGCCGCGCCGGCGATGACCGGGTTCAGCAGCCCGGCGGCGGCCAGCGGGATGCCGACGACGTTGTAGGCGAAGGCCCAGAACAGGTTCTGCCGGATCTTGGCGTGCGTGCGCCGGCTGATGTCGATGGCCTGCGCCACCTGGGCGACGTCGCCGCGCATCAATGTGATGCCGGCGGCGTGCATGGCGACGTCGGTGCCGCGGTAGGCCGATGAGCCGGCGGCGACCTTGTCTGACAAGCCG
>JBBSCX010000267.1:0-5458 GCA_038249905.1 Burkholderiales bacterium | reverse complement strand
CTGGTGCCAGGCAAGTGCGAGGTGCTGTTCATCCCCTTCCGCTTCAACGTGATGGCCGCGGCCACCGCGATGACACGGGCCGAATTCGTGCAGCGCCAGACGGTCGAGGCCGAGAAGCTGCGCAACGCCATCCTCGTCGACAACGCGCTGAAGGCCGAACTGCTGGCGGCGCTGGAAGGCGTCAACACGCCCGAGGCCGCAGCCCTGCGGCTTGAATTGCGCGAGGCCCAGCGATCGCTGGCGCCGCTGGTCAACCTGGCGGTCGATGCCGAGGCCTGGCGCCTGTCGTATCTGGCAGCGCTGGAAGAAGGCGCCCTGCTGCGGCCCGAAGACGAGGCCCCGCCGATCCGTCGAGACCCCAAGGTCATCAGCACCCTGGCCGTGCTGGCCACCGGCGTGCTGGTGGGGCCGCCGGGGCAGGAGATTCGCAGCCCGTCCAGCCTGGCGGCCTTCTTCAACCAGGTGCACCAGTGGTACGGCGACCGGCCGGGCACGCTGGCGCCGATCGCCGGCTACGACTACCGCTATTCCGACGAATGCGGCGAATACAACATCCCCATCCCCGCGCTGCCGCGCTTCGAGGACCACGACCTGGGCTTGTCCAGCCCCACCTATTTCGCCGCCTTCAACGTCTTCTCGCCGTGGTTGGGCTTCGACCCCAACGTGGCGCTGCCCGACTTCGCTTCGGTCGCCGCCGACAGCACGTTGACGCCGCTGGAGCTGCAGGCGCTGTTCGAGGCCGCAGCGCGCGACCCGGCCAGTGCCGCCATGACGGGGCCGCAGGGGCAGGGCGCCGACCAGTTCGTGCCCGCGGGCGAGGCCCTGCCGTACACCATCAACTTCCGCAACCCGGCCGACAGCGGCACCACGGCCAACGAAGTCCGCATCGTCACCACGCTGGACCCGAGCCTGAGCGAGCTCAGCTTCCGCCTGGGCGACATCCGCATCGGCGACATCACCATCAACGTGCCGGGTAACCGTGCGGCGTTCCAGGGCGACTTCGACTTGCGCGGATCGCACGGCTTCGTGCTGCGGGTGTCGGCGGGCATCGACACCGTGTCGCGCACCGCCAGCTGGGTGCTGCAGGCCATCGACCCCGAAACCGGCGAGGTGCTGGCCGGCACCACGCGCGGCCTGCTGTCGCCCGACAACACCCAGGGCCGCGGCGCCGGCTTCGTCAGCTACACCGTCAACAGCGCCTTCGGGGCCGTCAGCGGCGCCGTCGTCAGCGCCCGCGCCGGGGTGCTGCTGAACACCCAGGCCCCGGTCGAGACCGTGCCGATCGAACGCCGGCTCGATGCCGAGGCTCCGGTCACGCAGACGACGGTGACGCGCGTCACGCCCGAAGGCGCCGACTATCTGGTCAGCTGGGCGGCCGTGGACGAGGCCGGCGGTTCGGGCGTGCGCCACAGCACCGTCTATGTGCGCGCCGACGGCGGCGACTGGACGATCTGGCAGCGCCAGACGCAAGACACGCTGGGCCTGTTCAGCGGCCAGGCGGGGCGCAACTACGAGTTCCTGGCCTTGTCCACCGACCTCGCCGGCAACCGCGAGCGCCCGCCGTCGGCGGGGGTGCCCAGCGACGGGTCCAGCACCAACCTGGGCACCACGCCCGATGTCGGCCAGACGACCCCCGAGGTCGGCCCGGTGGCACCGCCGGGCAACGCGCCGTCCACCAACGTGCTGTTCACGCAGGCCGAGGCCGGCGTGCCGGCGCTGGCACCCACCACACCCTCGCAGTTCACGACCGTGCTGGCGCCTTTCACCGGCGCCGTCTTCGGCACCGGCGTGGGCCAGAGCTTTGCCGACATCGGCCCGCTGGCGATCCTCGAGCGCGGCGACGGCAACTACATCGTCAGCGGCGGTGGCAACCGCGGCGCGCTTTACCTGTTCGACCAGGACGGCGGGCGTGCGCTGTCGCCGCTGGTGCAGCTGGACGTGCCCATCTTCGACATGGCCTTCGACGGCAATGGCGGGCTGTGGGCCACCTCGGGCGGCGGCGCACTGCTCGAACTCGACCCGCAGACGCTGGGCATCGTCAACCGCTACGGCACCGGCCTGACGCAGTCGCTGGCCTGGGACGCCACGCGGGGACAGTTCTACGTTTCCTCGGGCGACGGCGTCGAGCGCTTCGACCCCGTCAGCCGCACCTTCAGCCGCTTCAGCGACGTGCGCGTGGACGACCTCGCCGTGGCTGCCGATGGCACGCTGTGGGGCACACGCTGGCCGCAGCGGGGTGAGCTGCTCACCTTCAACAACCGCGGCCGGGTCGAGGTGCAGTGGCGCGTGGACGCGGCGCTGGATTCGATCGTCTTCGGCCGCGCGGGCACGCAGCTCGAAGGGCTGCTGTTCATCTCCAGCAAGCGCCGGCCCACCGACGCCGCAGCCAGTCTGTACATGATGGACGTGGCCACGCGCCGCACGGTCGAACTCGGCCGCGGCGGCCCCGGCGCCGAGCAGCTGGTGGCCACCGCAGACGGCCGCCTGCTGGTGGCCAACAGCCTGCAGGTGGACGTGATCGCGCCGCTGACGGCGCCGCGCGTGCTGTCGGTGAACCCGGCCGATGGCGCGCTGGTGCCGCTGCCGATGGGCGAGATCCGCATCACCTTCGACAAGGACATGCTGGCCGGCGCCGCGGCCGGTGCGGCATCGGTCACCAATCCGGCCAACTACGTGCTGACGCGCGACGGCGAAGCGGTGCCCGTGCGCGGCGTCATTTACAACGCCGCCACGCGCAGTGTCAGCCTGCGCGTGGACAGCTTCGACCCCGGCGTCATCTTGGTCACCGTCAAGGCCGGCGTGCGCAGCGTCGAGGGCCTGGCGCTGGTGGCGGCCTTCACCAGCCGTTTCACGGCGGTCAGCGACTTCTCGCCCTATGTGCGCATCGAGTTCGAGGCCGCGCGGTCCGACCGCATCACCGGCACCGTCAGCTACGACCTGCGCGTCACCAACATCGCCGACTTCCCGCTGCTGCCGCCGCTGCAACTGGTGTTCGACCCGGGCCGCGTGCTGGGCGTGACGCCGCAGGGCGCCACGGCCAGCGGCACGCTGTTTTTGCTCGACCTGGCCGGCACCGGCAATGGGCTGCTGCCGGGGCAGTCGTCGGTATTGCAGACGGTCACATTGGCGGCCAGCCTGGGCCAGCGCGCCGAGCTTGGCGCCGGCATCTACGCCCTGCCTTACCCCAATGCCGCGCCGCTGCTGCTGAGCACGCCGGTGACGCAGGCCGCGGTGGGCCAGGCCTACGGCTACCAGGTACTGGCCGCCGACCCCGACGGCATCAACCTGCGCTACCTGCTGATGGCCGGGCCCGAGGGCATGGCGCTGAACCCCGTCACCGGGCTGCTGAGCTGGACGCCCGCGGCTGGCACGCCCGCCACGGCCACGGTGGCACTGCGCGTCTTCGACCCGCGCGGCGCCTCGGCCACGCAGACCTTCGGCATCGCCGTGGCCGGCGGCAACCGGGCGCCGACGATCCAGGGCCTGATCCCCGCCTACACATTGCGTGAAGGCGAGTTGCTGCGCATCCCGCTGGACGTGCTCGACCCCGACGGCGACACCATCGCATTGGCCGCCGACCACCTGCCGCCGGGCATGGTGTTCGACGCCATTGGCCGCATGATCGAATGGCTGCCCGGCTATGGCGCCGCCGGCATCTACCGCGACCTGCGCATCCTGGCCAGCGACGGGCGGCTGACGACCCAGGCCTCGATCCAGGTCACGGTGCTCCCTGCCAACGCACCGCCCGAACTGACGACGGTGCCGCCGCGCACGGTGCGCGAGGGCGACCCCATCCGCATCGCCTTCGAGGCCTTCGACCGCGACGGCGACACCGTCACCTTCAGCAGCCCGAACCTGCCGCAGGGCGCCTTCCTGAACCCGAACACCGGCGCCTTCGAGTGGACGCCGGACTTCACGCAGGCCGGCAATTACAGCATCGCCATCTGGGCCAGCGACAACCGCGTGCGCAGCCAGGTCGAGGTCGAGTTCACGGTCACCAACGTCAACGCCGCGCCGGTGTTCGACAGCTTCGTCGCCGTCAACATCCTCGAAGGCGAACGGCTGGAACTGCGCGCCTTTGCGCTCGACCCGGACAACCCCACGTTCCTGATCGGTGACCGCGACGCGCAGGGTGCCTTCTTCCAGATCGAGACCACCGCGCCCACCGTCACCTACGAGGCGGTGTCGCTGCCCGCCGGTGCGCTGTTCGACCCGCTGACCGCCGTGCTGACGTGGCGTCCGGGCTTCGACCAGGCGGGCGACTACACGGTCGTGATCCGTGCCACCGACGAGGGCAACGGCACCGGCGTGCCGCTGTCCAGCACCTTGACATTGCCGGTGCTGGTGCGCAACGCCAACCGCCCGCCCGTGGTGCCGGCGCTGAACACGCAGACGGTCAGCAAGGGCGAGGTGCTGGAAGTGCCGGTCGCCGTCATCGACGCCGACGGCAACCCCATAACGATCAATTTCGAAGGCCTGCCGCGCTTTGCCACCTTCATCCCCTCGGGCAATGGCACCGGCGTGCTGCGCATCGCCCCGGGCGACCGCGACCGCGGCAATTTCGTCGTCACCTTGACGGCGCGTGACGACGGCGACGGCCAGGGCAGCCGCTTCCAGCTGAGCGACAGCCGCAGCTTCGTAATCAGTTCGCTGTCGCCGGCCGAGCCGCCTTTGCTGGCGCCGCCGGGGCCCAAGGTGGCAGTGGTGGGTCAGCCATTGAGCTTCACCGTCCGCGCCTCCGACATGGACCAGGACGCGTTGAGCTTCAGCCATACCGCATTGCCCCCGGGCGCGACGTTGACGCCGGGTGTGATCTACGGCACCGCCACCTTCAACTGGACGCCGGCTGCGGGCGACCTGGGCAGCGCCAACTTCAGCATCACCGTCACCGACACGGCGCTGGGCAGCGACACCGTGCCCATCAATATCGTCGTCCGCAACAGCAATGCCGCGCCGGTGCTGATCCCGGTCGGCGCACAGACGGTGGCCGAGGGTGGCAGCCTGAGCCTGGACTTCCAGGCCATCGACAGCGACAACGACGTGCTGGGCTGGTCGGCTGCCAACCTGCCGCCGGGTGCGGTGCTGAACGCGGCCACGGGCCGGCTGACCTGGTCGCCCAACTTCTTCAACGCCGGGCGTTACGAGGGCATCACCGTCACCGTCACCGACGGCGCGGCCAGCAGCAGCGAGACCTTCGACCTCGTCGTCACCGACACCAACCGCGCGCCGCTGTTCACCGGCATCCCGCCCTTGGGCGGGCAGGAAGACCGGCTGATCCAGTTCACATTGCTGGCCGGCGACCCCGACGGCGACGGCGTGCTCTATGCCCCGCTCAGCCCGCTGCCGGCGGGGGCTTTCTTCAATCCTGTCAACGGCCTGTTCGAATGGACGCCAGGCTACGACCAGGCCGGCAGCTACACCCTGCGCTTCAGCGCCACCGACCCGGCAGGGCTCAGCG
>JBBSCX010000266.1:0-5484 GCA_038249905.1 Burkholderiales bacterium | reverse complement strand
GACACGGCGCGGGCGCTGGAAGAGCGCGGCGCCAAGCGGCTTCCCGCGCCATTCCCGTTGGGCGCCGAGGGCACGACGGCCTGGTTGCAGGCCGCAGCGACGGCCTTCGGCGTGTCGCCGGGGCGCTTCGAGCAGGTCATCGCGCCCAAGCGCGAACGGGCGCAGAAGTCGCTGGCCCGGCATCACGAATTGCTGGCCGGGCGCAGCATCTTCCTGTTCCCGGACTCGCAGCTTGAAATCCCGCTGGCGCGTTTTCTGTCGCGTGAACTGGGCATGGGCCTGGCCGAGGTCGGCACCCCGTATCTGCACCGCCAGCATCTGGCCGAAGAACTGGCCCTGCTGCCGGCCGGCACCATGCTGAGCGAAGGCCAGGACGTGGATCGCCAGCTCGACCGCTGCCGCGCCGCCAAGCCCGACATCGTGGTCTGCGGCCTGGGGCTGGCGAACCCGCTGGAAGACGAAGGCTTCACCACCAAGTGGGCGATCGAACTGGTGTTCACGCCCATCCAGGGCTACGACCAGGCCGCTGACCTGGCCGAACTCTTCACCCGTCCGCTGACGCGGCGGCTGAAGCTGCAGGCCTGAGGCGGAGCACGCGCACCATGCAGCTCACGCTCTGGACTTACGAAGGACCGACCCATGTCGGCGCCATGCGTATTGCCACCGCGCTGACCGACGTGCATTACGTATTGCACGCGCCCCAGGGCGACACCTACGCCGACCTGCTGTTCACGATGATCGAGCGGCGCAGCAAGCGCCCGCCCGTCACCTACACCACGTTCCAGGCGCGCGACCTGGGCAGCGACACGGCGCAGATCTTCAAGACCGCCGCCGCCCAGGCTTATGAGCGCTTCAAGCCGGCGGCGATGATGGTCGGCGCCTCGTGCACGGCCGAACTGATCCAGGACGACCCGGGTGGTCTGGCCAAGGCCCTGGCGCTGCCGATCCCGGTGGTGGCGCTCGAGCTGCCTTCGTACCAGCGCAAGGAAAACTGGGGCGCGTCCGAGACCTTCTATCAGCTGGTGCGCACGCTCGCCGGCCCGCATGCGCCGGCGCCAGGCACGGCCCGCACCGTGCGGCCAGAAGGCACCAAGCCCAGCTGCAACGTGCTGGGCCCGACGGCGCTGGGCTTCCGCCACCGCGACGACGTGCAGGAAATCACCGGCCTGCTGACGGCACTCGGCATCGAAGTGCGCGTGGTCGCACCGCTGGGCGCCAGCGCGGCCGACCTGGCACGGCTGGGCGACGCCGACTTCAACGTCGTGCTCTATCCCGAAACCGCGAACCAGGCCGCCAGCTGGCTGCAGCGCATGTTCGGCCAGCCGTACAGCAAGACCATCCCCATCGGCGTCAAGGCGACCACCGCCTTCATCGCCGAGGTGCGCACATTGGCCGGCATGGACGCCGCCGCCCCGCTGCCCGATGCCTTGTCGCGCAGCACCTGGTATGCCAAGTCGGTCGATTCGACCTACCTGACGGGCAAGCGCGTGTTCGTGTTCGGCGACGCCACGCACGCGATTGCCGCTGCCCGTGTGGCGCAGACCGAGTTCGGCTTCACCGTCGTCGGCATCGGCACCTACAGCCGCGAATTTGCACGCGACGTGCGCGAAGCGGCCAAGCTCTACGGCTGCGAGGCCCTGATCACCGACGACTACCTCGAAGTCGAGGCCAAGGTGGCCGAACTGCAGGTCGAACTGGTGCTGGGCACGCAGATGGAACGCCACATCGCCAAGCGCCTGGGGGTGCCCTGCGCGGTGATCTCGGCGCCCGTGCATGTGCAGGACTTTCCGGCCCGGCATTCACCGCAGATGGGCTTCGAAGGCGCCAATGTGCTGTTCGACACCTGGGTTCATCCGCTGATGATGGGCCTGGAAGAGCACCTGCTGACGATGTTCCGCGGTGATTTCGAATTCCATGACGGCGCCGCCGCCTCGCACCTGGGCCGCAGTGGCGGACAGGCACCGGCACGCGCGGCCGATGCAGTCGCTGCCGATCCGGTCGCTGCAGATTCGGTCGTTGCAAAGCACGCACCCTCATCAACCGTCGCGGCGCCCTTGGCAGCGACCTCACCCGCCCTGACTGTCCAGGCGTCGGTCCAACCCCTTGCAGACCCGAAACCGGGCCCCGCAGACTGGTTGCCGGACGCGCACAAGGAACTGCAGAAGATTCCGTTCTTCGTGCGTGGCAAGGCGCGCAGGAACACCGAGCGCTATGCGGCCGAACGCGGCATGGCGCACATCACTGTGGAGACGCTTTATGACGCCAAGGCCCATTTCGGTCGTTAGCGCGCTGTTGCCCGTGGGCGGCGCCGCTGCGGGCGGGACCTTGTCCCAGCCACCGATCCGCATCGTCGTCGTGACGATGGACACGCACCTGGCCAGTGCCACCGAGCGCAGCCGCGCCACGCTCGGGCGCGAGTTTCCGGGCCTGAGCCTGAGCCTGCATGCCGCCTCTGAATACGCCGGCAACGAACGCCTGACGCAGCGTGTGTGCGACGACATCGCCGCGGCCGACATCGTGGTCGCCGGCATGCTGTTTCTGGAAGACCACTTCCTGCCCATCCTGCCTGCGCTGGAGGCGCGCCGCGAGCATTGCGACGCGATGATCTGCATGGCCTCGGCGGCCGAGGTCGTGAAGCTGACCCGCCTGGGCGCTTTCGACATGAGCAAGCCCGCCAGCGGCCCGATGGCGCTGCTGAAGAAATTGCGCGGCAAGAAGGACCCCAAGGCCACCGGCGGCGCCGCGCAGATGAAGATGCTGCGCCGCCTGCCGCAGATGCTGCGTTTCATCCCCGGCACCGCGCAGGACGTGCGCGCCTATTTCGTCACCCTGCAGTACTGGCTGGGCGGTTCCGACGTGAACATGCTCAATCTGGTGCGCCATGTCATCGACCGCGGCGCCGCGGGCCCGCGCAAGGTGTTGCGCGGCCTGGCCAAGCCGCAGCCGCCGGTGGAGTACCCCGAGATCGGCGTCTATCACCCGCGCCTGGCCGGACGGGTGACCGAAGACGTGGTGCATCTGCCGCTGCCCAAGGGCGTGCCGGTGAAGGGCACGGTCGGCATCCTGGTATTGCGCTCGTACCTGCTGTCGAACAACGCCGGCCATTACGACGGCGTGATCGCGGCGCTGGAAGCGCGCGGCCTGCGTGTGGTGCCGGCCTTCGCGGCCGGGCTCGATTCGCGCCCGGCCATCGAGCAGTACTTCATCCAGGAAGGCCGCACGGTCGTCGATGCCGTGGTCTCGCTGACCGGCTTCTCGCTCGTCGGCGGGCCGGCCTACAACGACGCCAAGGCGGCCGAGGACATCCTGTCGCGTTTGGACGTGCCGTATGTCGCCGCCCACCCGGTCGAATTCCAGAGCCTGGATGTGTGGGGCGGCAGCGACCGCGGCCTGCTGCCGGTGGAAAGCACCATCATGGTCGCGATCCCCGAACTCGACGGCTCGACCAGCCCGATCGTCTTCGGCGGCCGCCCGGGCGCGCCCGGCGTCACCTGCGCCGGCTGCCATCACGCCTGCACTTTCACGGCCGATGCCCCGACCCAGGACATGCACACCTGCCCCGAACGGGCGCAGATGCTGGCCGCACGGGTGGACAAGCTGGTGGCGCTGAAGCGCGGCGACCGCGCGCAACGCCGCGTGGCGGTGGTCGTCTTCAACTTTCCGCCCAATGCCGGCAACATCGGCAGCGCCGCCTACCTGTCGGTGTTCGAGTCGATGTTCCACACCCTGACGGCGATGAAGGCCCAGGGCTACAAGGTCGACCTGCCCGAGAGCATCGACGCGCTGCGCGAGGCGGTGCTGGACGGCAACGCCAAGCAGTACGGCGCCGACGCCAACGTGCACACCCTGATCAGCGCAGACGACCATGTGCGGCGCGAACGCTGGCTGAAAGAGATCGAGGCCCAGTGGGGCCCGGCCCCCGGCCGTCAGCTCAGCAACGGCAGCAACATTCTGGTGCTGGGCCGGCAGTTCGGCAACGTGCTGATCGCCGTGCAGCCGTCCTTCGGCTACGAAGGCGACCCGATGCGCCTGCTGTTCGAGAAGGGCCTGGCACCGACGCATGCCTTCTCGGCCTTCTACCGCTACCTGCGCGAGGACTTCAAGGCCAACGCCGTGCTGCACTTCGGCACCCACGGCGCGCTCGAATTCATGCCCGGCAAGCAAAGCGGCCTGAGCGGCACCTGCTGGCCCGACCGACTGATCGACGACCTGCCGAACATCTATCTCTACGCGTCGAACAACCCTTCCGAAGGCGCGATCGCCAAGCGCCGCAGCGGCGCCACGCTGATCAGCTATCTGACACCGCCGATCGCACAGGCCGGCTTGTACAAGGGCCTGAACGAATTGAAGGCGTCGATCGAACGCTGGCGCACCACCGGCGTCGACGCGCCGGACCGCGCCGAACTCGGCGCCATGCTGCAAGCCCAGGCGGCCGAACTGGACCTGGCCGAGGCCGAGCCTTTGTGGGACGTGTCGGCCCGCGGTGATGCCGAGGCCCGCATCCAGGCGCTGGCGGTGCAGGTGCTGGAGATGGAATACACGCTGATCCCGCACGGCCTGCATGTGGCCGGCCGCGCGCCCTCGGCGGTCGAGCGTGTGGACATGCTGCTGGCGATGGCCGACGCCACCCACGGCGTCACCATCGAACGGGCCGCCATCGAGGCCCTGGTGGCCGGCCAACGCGCCGAACAGGTGCTGCGCCTGGCGCACCTGCCACGCGACGATGCCTCGCTGGCGATGGTCGAAGAACTGATCACCGCCAACGGCCATCTGGCCGTGGACACCGAAGTGGGCGCGATGCTGGCGGCCCTGGACGGCCGCTTCACCCGCCCGGCCCCCGGCGGCGACATCCTGCGCACGCCGGCCGTGCTTCCCACCGGCCGCAACATCCACGGCTTCGACCCGTTCCGCATCCCCAGCGCCTTCGCCGTCAAGGACGGCGCGCAGCAGGCACAGCGCCTGCTCGACCGCTACATCGAGGACGGCAACGCATTGCCCGAGTCGATCGCGATGGTGCTGTGGGGCAGCGACAACCTGAAGAACGAAGGCTCGCCGATCGCCCAGGCGCTGGCGCTGATGGGTGCGCTGCCGCGCTTCGACAGTTACGGCCGCATCGCCGGCGCGACGCTGATCCCGCTGCAGCAACTGGGCCGCCCGCGCATCGACGTCGTCATCACGCTGTCGGGCATCTTCCGCGACCTGATGCCGCTGCAGATCAAGTTGCTGGCCGAGGCCGCCTGGCTGGCCGCCAGCGCCGACGAGCCGCTGGAGATGAACTGGATTCGCAAGCACGCGCTGGCCTATCAGCTCGAACACGGCTGCACGCTGGAAGTGGCGTCGCTGCGTGTCTATGGCAACGCCGAGGGCGCCTACGGCAGCAACGTCAACAACCTCGTCGAGAGCGGCCGTTGGGCCGAAGAAGACGAACTCGCCGAGACCTACAGCCGGCGCAAAGGTTTTGCCTACGGCCGCACCGGGCGCGCT
>JBBSCX010000265.1:0-5495 GCA_038249905.1 Burkholderiales bacterium | reverse complement strand
TATCTGCTGCACGCCGCGCTGACGACGGCCTGGACCTTCGACCTGAAGCCTGACGACATCTTCTGGTGCACGGCCGACATCGGCTGGGTGACCGGCCACAGCTACATCACCTACGGCCCGCTGGCCCTGGGCGGCACCGAGGTCGTGTTCGAGGGCGTGCCCACCTACCCCGATGCGGCGCGCTTCTGGAAGACGATCGAAAAGCACAAGGTGACGATCTTCTACACCGCGCCGACAGCCATCCGCAGCCTGATCAAGGCGGCCGAGGGCAATGCGGCCGTGCACCCGAACAAAAGCGACCTCGGCAGCCTGCGCATCTTGGGCAGCGTCGGCGAGCCCATCAACCCTGCCGCCTGGGAGTGGTACTACAAGCATGTGGGTGGCGGCCGCTGCCCCGTCGTCGACACCTTCTGGCAGACGGAAACCGGCGGCCACGTCATCACGCCGCTGCCGGGCGCCACGCCGATGGTGCCCGGCTCGTGCACCTTGCCCTTCCCGGGCATCAGCGCGGCCATCGTCGACGAGACCGGGGCCGACGTGCCCAACGGGCAGGCCGGCATCCTGGTGATCAAGAAGCCCTGGCCCAGCATGATCCGCACCATCTACGGCGACCCCGAGCGCTTCAAGAAGAGCTACTACCCGTCCGAGTTGCGCGGCTATTACCTGGCGGGCGACGGCGCGATCCGCAATGCCGAGACCGGCTACTTCACCATCACCGGCCGCATCGACGACGTGCTGAATGTCAGCGGCCACCGCATGGGCACGATGGAGATCGAGAGTGCACTCGTCAGCTGCACCGACCTGGTGGCCGAGGCCGCCGTGGTGGGACGCCCCGACGACACCACCGGCGAGGCCATCTGCGCCTTCGTGGTCCTGAAGCGAAGCCGGCCGACGGGCGACGAGGCGAAGAAGATCGCGGCCGAGTTGCGCAACTGGGTGGCCAAGGAAATCGGCCCCATCGCCAAGCCCAAGGACATCCGCTTCGGCGACAACCTGCCCAAGACACGCAGCGGCAAGATCATGCGGCGACTGCTGCGTTCGATCGCCAAGGGCGAGGCCATCACCCAGGACACCAGCACCTTGGAAAACCCGGCGATCTTGGAGCAGTTGTCACAGACCAACTGATCCGACCCCCCGCAGGGAGGGGCGCGGCGCTACATTCGGGCCATGCCCCTTGTTCTTATCGGTGTCCTGCTGCTGGCCGCGAAGATGGCCGGCATCGGCCCCACGGCCGAGTGGTCGTGGTGGGTGGTGTTGGCGCCCGTTGTGGTCGCCGTCATCTGGTGGCAGGTCTCGGACAGCCTGGGCCTGACGCAAAAGCGCGCCATCGAGCGCATGGAAGACCGCAAGGTCGCGCGGCGCGAGAAGGCCATGGTGTCGCTGGGCCTGAAGTCCGACGCCCGTGCCCGAGGCAAGTCGGGCGGCGCCCCCAGCCACGAGGTGCTGGACCACCAGCGCGGCGGCAAGCTGACCGATCCGTTCGCCACCCCTCCCCCGGCCGCGCCGCTGTCCGACCCGAGACCTCAGCGCGACCCCACCGCGGCCGACCGCCGCGAGCCGCGGCTGTAGGCCTCAGTCGCCGTCCAGCACCGCGCCCAGGCTGGCGCTGCTGGCGTTCTTCGCAAACTTCGCCATCACCCCCCGCGTGTATCGCGGCGCCGGCTGCACCCAGCTGGCGTGGCGGCGCGCAAGCTCAGCCTCGTCCACGTCCAGATGCAGCAGCAGCTGCTTCGAGTCGATGGTGATGCGGTCGCCTTCCTGCACCAGCGCGATCACGCCGCCGGCATAGGCCTCGGGCGCCACGTGCCCGACCACCATGCCCCAGGTGCCGCCGCTGAAGCGGCCGTCGGTGATCAGGCCCACGCTCTCGCCCAGGCCCTGGCCGATCAGTGCGCCGGTGGGCGCCAGCATCTCGGGCATGCCCGGGCCGCCTTTGGGGCCCAGGTAGCGCAGCACCATCACGTCACCGGCGACGATCTTGCCGGCCATGATGGCGGCCAGTGCACTCTGCTCATCGTCGAACACCCGCGCCGGGCCGTTCATCACCGGGTTCTTCAGTCCGGTGATCTTGGCCACGCAGCCCTCCGTGCTGAGGTTGCCGCGCAGGATCGCCAGATGGCCCTGCGCGTAGATGGGTTTGTCGGCCGCGCGGATGACGTCCTGGTCGGTGCGCAGCGCGGGCTCGTTGGCCAGATTTTCGGCCACCGTCTTGCCGGTGATGGTGATGCAGTCGCCGTGCAACAGGCCGGCGTCGAGCAGCACCTTCATCACCGCCGGAATGCCGCCGGCACGGTGCAGGTCGATGGCCAGGTACTTGCCGCTGGGCTTCAGGTCGCACAACACCGGGGTACGCTGCCGCACCCGCTCGAAGTCGTCGATCGTCCACTCGACCCCGGCCGTGTGCGCCATGGCCAGGAAGTGCAGCACCGCGTTGGTCGAACCGCCGGTGGCCATGATCACCGCCACGGCGTTTTCGATCGACTTGCGGGTGACGATGTCGCGCGGCTTCAGGTCGGCCTTGACGGCTTCGACCAGCACGCGCGCGGCCTCGCGGGTGTGGGCCACGATCGGGTCTTCGACGTTGGCCATGGTGGATGACGACGGCAGGCTCATGCCCATGGCCTCGAACGCCGACGACATGGTGTTGGCCGTGTACATGCCACCGCAGGACCCCGTGCCGGGGATGGCGCGGCGCTCGATCTGGCAGAAGTCTTCTTCGCTCATCTTGCCGGCGCTGAACTGGCCCACGGCTTCGAAGACGCTGACGATGTTGAGGTCCTGCCCCTTGTAGCGGCCCGGCAGGATGGTGCCGCCGTAGACGAAGATGCCCGGCACGTTGGCGCGCAGCATGCCCATCATGGCCCCGGGCATGTTCTTGTCGCAGCCGCCGATGGCGAGCACCCCGTCCATCCACTGGCCACCGACGCAGGTCTCGATGCAATCGGCGATGACCTCGCGGCTGACCAGGCTGTACTTCATGCCCTCGGTGCCCATGGCCATGCCGTCGCTGATGGTCGGCGTGCCGAAGACCTGCGGGTTGGCGCCGGCAGCCTTCAGGCCTTCAACAGCCGCATCGGCCAGCTTCTGCAGGCCCGAGTTGCAGGGCGTGATCGTGCTGTGCCCGTTGGCCACGCCGATCATCGGCTTGCCGAAGTCGCCCTCGGTATAGCCCATGCCGTAGTACATGCTGCGGTTGGGCGCGCGCGCGACGCCTTCGGTGATGTTCTTGCTGCGGCGGTTGAAGCTCATGACCTGGGTCTCCTGGGGTGAGGCCGGCGATTATCGGGGCCGCTGTGGGTGCGTCCGTCGGTGCGTCTGTCAGGGCCGCCCCTGTCCGTGCCGCCTGCCGCCCGGCCGCCTGCCAGGGCGTGGACAATCGGCGAGGCCATCCGGCCCGCTACTTTCGACACCGTTCCCGATGCTCGTCCACCCTCAGTTCGACCCCGTTGCACTTTCGCTCGGCCCGGTGCAGGTGCACTGGTACGGGCTGACCTACCTGGTCGCCTTTGCCCTGTTCCTGTGGCTGGCCACACTGCGCATCCGTCAGCCCCAGTACGCGAACACCGGCTGGGAGCGGCGCGATGTCGAGGACATGTTGTTCTACGGCGTGCTGGGTGTCATCGTCGGCGGGCGCGTGGGCTATGCGCTGTTCTACAAGCCCGGCGAATATTTGGCCGACCCGCTGCAGATCTTCATGGTCTGGAAGGGCGGCATGGCCTTCCATGGCGGACTGCTGGGCGTGATCATCGCGATGGCGCTGTTCGCGCGGCGCCGCGGCCGGCCGTTCCTGCAGGTGATGGACGTGGTGGCCCCTTGTGTGCCCACCGGCCTGGCCAGCGTGCGTGTGGGCAACTTCATCAACGGCGAACTCTGGGGCCGCGCCGCCGACCCGGCGCTGCCGTGGGCCATGGCCTTTCCGCAGAGCGGCAGCATGCTGGCACGCCATCCATCCCAGCTGTACCAGGTGGCACTGGAAGGGCTGCTGCTGTTCGTGCTGCTGTGGCTGTACGCCCGCAAGCCCCGCGCCATCGGGCAAGTGTCGGCGGCCTTCCTCTTCGGCTATGGCGTGCTGCGCTTCACGGCCGAATACTTCCGTGAACCCGACAGCTTCCTGGGCCTGCTGGCGGGGGGCATGAGCATGGGCCAGTGGTTGTGCGTGCCGATGATCTTGATCGGGGGCGCGCTGTGGTGGTGGTGCGGACGTGCGGGCGGGCCGGTGATGCATGCGACGACAGCGCCGGGCGGCCAGACGGCACGGCACAAGGCAGGGCAGAAAGCAGCGAACAAGGAAGGGCAGAACGCGGGCCAGAAGGGCAACAAACAATGAGACAAGTCTTCCTCGACACCGAAACCACCGGCCTGAGCGCCGAGACCGGCGACCGCATCGTCGAGATCGGCTGCATCGAGATGGTGAACCGGCGCCTGACCGATCGCCATCTGCACCTGTACCTGAACCCCGACCGGCCCAGCCACCCCGAAGCGCTGAAGGTGCATGGCCTGACGGAAAGCTTCCTCGCCGACAAGCCCCGTTTCGCCGAGGTGGCCGACGCGCTGCTGGCCTTTGTCGGCGATGCCGAGGTCATCATCCACAACGCCGCCTTCGACTGCGGTTTTCTGGACGCCGAACTGCGCCGCCTGGGCCGCCCGCGCTTTCGCGAGCATGCGGTCAAGGTCAGCGACAGCCTGCTGATGGCGCGCGAGCTGTACCAGGGCAAGCACAACAGCCTGGACGCGCTGTGCAAGCGCCTGGAGGTGGACAACACCCACCGCACACTGCACGGCGCGCTGCTGGACGCGGGCCTGCTGGCCGAGGTGTATGTGCGCATGACGCGGGGCCAGAAGGCGCTGGTGATCGACGTTGGCGACGCCCACGATGCCCGCAGCCGTGCCGCCGCCGCGGCGCTGGACCTGCGTGCCTTCATGCTGCCCGTGATCGAGCCCAGCGCCGACGAGTTGGCAGCCCACGCCCAGTGGCTGGCCGAACTGGACAAGGCCAGTGGGGGCAAGACGGTGTGGCAGCGCGCGGCCACGACGGCCAGGGAGTCGACCGAGGCGGCGGCAGACGCGGTGGCATAATCCGAGGCTTTCCGGAACACGACCGGGCTGCGGCAACACGCTGCAGCACACAGGATTCCGGGCGGTTAGCTCAGCGGTAGAGCACTGCCTTCACACGGCAGGGGTCGCAGGTTCAAGCCCTGCACCGCCCACCAATAGAATCAACGACTTACGGCACTTTCGGGTGCCGTTTTCGTTGGCGGTATGAAAAAAGTATGAAGAACAAGGTCGAAGAAGCCTGCTTGGGTGACGCTCGCCGACCGCCGCGGTTCTATAAGTTCCTGCCACGCAATGCGCCTTAGGGCCGCAGCGGCGACGTCCCATCGAGGCGTCCCATTCGCCAGTCTGCGACGATGCCGGATTCGCGGGGCGCACATGCGCCAGAACTCGGGGTGCCCCGAACAAGCTCGATGTCACGCTCCAAATTGAATGGCTGCTTC
>JBBSCX010000264.1:0-5498 GCA_038249905.1 Burkholderiales bacterium | reverse complement strand
CCCCGGGGGTCAGGTCTCTCCTCGCTCCTCGACATGGGTACAGCAATCTCTGCGGCCCGACGACGTCTGGCAATTCGGCAGACTGGCCGAGCCCAACCTCGCACAGCGACTGGCAGTTCACCGAAGAGTCGGTGGCCGAGCCGGCCGAGGGGCAGATGCTGCTGCAGGTGCTGGCGCTGTCGTTGGACCCGGCGATGCGCGGCTGGATGAACGAGGGCCGCAGCTACATCGCGCCGGTGGCCATCGGCGAGGTGATGCGCGCCGGCGGCATCGCCCGTGTGCTGGCCTCGCGCCTGCCGGGTTTTGCGGCCGGTGATCTGGTCAGCGGCATGACCAACGCGCAGGACTACCTGACGCTGGACGCCGCCGGCGTGCGCGCCGCCGGCCTGCACAAGATCGACCTCAGCCTGGGCAGCGTGACCCAGTGGCTCAATGTGCTGGGCATGCCCGGCATGACGGGTTACTTTGGTCTGCTCGACGTCGGTCAGCCGCAGCCGGGTGAGACCGTGGTGGTCTCGGGTGCGGCTGGCGCCGTCGGCCAGACCGTGGGCCAGGTGGCCAAGCTCAAGGGCTGCCGGGTGGTGGGCATCGCCGGCGGCCAGGCCAAGTGTGACTGGGTGGTGCGTGAACTGGGCTTCGACGCCTGCATCGACTACAAGGCCGCCGCACCCGCTGGCGCCAAGCGCTGGGATGCGGTGCGCGAGGGCCTGCGCCAGCATTGCCCGGATGGCGTGGACGTGTATTTCGACAACGTCGGCGGCGAGATCCTGGACACCGTGCTGGCCCGCATCAAGCGCAAGGCGCGCATCATCATCTGCGGCGCGATCAGCCAGTACAACGCCACCAGCGCGGTGGCCGGGCCGAAGAACTACCTGTCGCTTCTGGTCAACCGGGCGCGCATGGAAGGTATCGTCGTCTTCGACTATGCCGACCGTTACCCGCAGGCCATCGCCGAGATGTCGGGCTGGCTGAAGGCCGGCCAAATGCACAGCCGCGAGGACGTGGTCGAAGGCGGTGTGGCGGCCTTTCCGGCGACGCTGAACAAGCTGTTCTCGGGCGAGAACTTCGGCAAGCTGGTGCTCAAGCTGGCGGATTGAACCGTGCTGCCGTCTGGCCGTCGTCGGACGGTCTGAACGTCGATCAGTGCCTATCATTCCGGCATGGCGCGAAAAACAGCAGTCTCAGCAGTCTCCGAGCGCGGTGTCACGGCCTCGACGCGTGCCTCCGCCGTGTACGAGCAGTTGCGGGCCGACATCGCCCATGGTCTGCTTGAACCCGGCAGCAAGCTGCGGGTTGAGGCCATGTGCAGCCGCTACGGCGTCGGCGCCAGCCCGCTGCGCGAGGCCTTGAGCCGCTTGTCTTCCGAAGGACTGGTGCAGCGCATCGACTTGCGCGGCTTCAGCGTGGCGTCGTTGAACTGGGACGAGTTGCCGATCCTGACGCACAACCGCATTCAGCTCGAAAGCATGGCGCTGCGTGAATCAACAGCGCTGCGCGATGCGGCGCTGGAAGAGCAGCTGGTGCTGATTCTGTACAGGCTATCGCGCACGCCGCGCTCACTGTCGGCCGAGCACTATGTGTCCAACCCGGCCTGGGAAGCATTGCACCGCGACTTCCACCGCGCGCTGCTCTCGCGCTGCCCGTCGCGGTGGCTGCTGTCCTTCTGCGACACGCTGGCCGAGGAGGCCTATCGGTTCCGCCAGGTGTCGGTGGACAAGAGCTTCGGCAAGCGGGCGGTGCATGACGAGCACATGGCGATCTTCACTGCGGTGGTGGAAGGCCGTGCCGACGATGCCGTCAAGCTGCTCACGGCGCATTACCAGCTGACGGCGCATGACGTGGCCAATGCGGTCAAGGAGCGCGCGGGGCGCGCCAAGCTGGCCGCCGGCTGATACCGCAAGCCAGGTCGCCGTTGATGCGCGGGATCATGGCTGCTGGCCTTTGCGCCCGGTGACCCTGACACAGGGTGTGGCACCTGGTGCCGCCACTTCGACCAGGCGCATCAACGGGTCTTCAAAGTCCTGACTCTTTCCAGTTGTCCACGGGTGCCGACGGTTCGGGCAGCAAGCCCACCGCACGAATGGCTGCGATGGCGCAGAACTCGTCCTTGTCGGAGGCGTCACCGCTGATGCCCACGGCGCCGATGGCCTGACCCTGGGCGTCGAGCACCAGCACGCCGCCGGGGGTGGGGATGAAGCGCCCGCCCGACGCGGCGGCCAGCGCGGCCTGAAAGGTCGGGCGGTTGGCCAGGCGGTCGCGGATCTGCCGCGTGGCCATCCCCATGCCCAACGCGGCCCAGGCCTTGCCCATGGCGATGTCGTGGCGCAACAGACCGCAGCCGTCCTCGCGCTGGAAGCTGACGACATTGCCGCCGCTGTCGAGCACCATCACCGCCAGTGGCAGCAAGCCGTGCTCGCGCCGCAGCCGCAGCGCGGCGTCGATGATGGCCGTGGCAGCGGCGAGGTTGAGGCTGGTCTGGACGGCGATCAGGTGTTCGTCCATGGGTTCTCGATGGTGGGGCGCTGGTGGGGCGCGCGCCTGAAGGGTGGGGATCAGCTTCTGACTGCGTCGCCGAGCTTGTCGACCACCGGCTTCCAGCGCAGCGCTTCGGCGCGCACATAGGCACTGGCCGCCTCGTCGCCGATGCGCAGGTCGGCGGCGATGACTTGCTCGCTCATGGCCTTGACCATCTCGGGCTGCGACATCGCCAGCCGCGCGGCATCTGCCAGGCGCTTGCGCACATCGACCGGGGTCTTCTGCGGCACGGCGACAACGTTCCACAGCAGGGCTTCGAAGGGCTCGGCCAGACCGGCGGATTCGGCGATGGTCGGGATGTCGGCGGCCTGCGCCATGCGCTTGGCGGTGGCCACGCCGACGATGCGCAGCTTGCCAGAGCGGTGCAGTGGCAGCAGGCCACCCAGGGTGCCCACCGCCATCTGGATATTGCCGCCCAGCAGGTCCTGCACCGCCGGACCGGTGCCTTTGTAGGGCACGTGCAGGATTCGAGCGCCGGCGAGTTGCATCACCTGCTCGGTGGCCACATGCAGCAGCGTGCCGGTGCCGGGCGAGCCATAGCTGAACTTGGCCGGGTCCTTCTTCGCGGCCTCGAACAAGGCCTTCAGCGTCTCCGGCTGGTTGATCGGCACGGCCAGCGCGGTCGGCGCGCCGCCCAGCATCGCGATGTAGTCGAAGTCAGTCGCCGCGTCGTAGCGCGGCTGGCGTTCGATCAGGTTGTACAGGCCATGCGTGGACGCGGTGCCGAACAACAGCGAATAGCCATCGGGTGGGCTGTTCTTGACGTCAAGCGAGCCAATCGTGCCCGAGGCGCCGGCCTTGTTGTCGACGATCACCGTCTGGCCGAGCTGTTTGCCCAAGGCATCGGCGAAGAGGCGCGCAAAGGCATCGGTCGGGCCGCCGGGCGGGAAGGGCACGACCAGCCGCACGGGCCGGCTCGGGTAGGACTGGGCGCGCACGGGCAGTGATGCCGCTAGCGTTGCCAGGGCGGTACTCAACAGGATGTCTCGGCGTTGCATGCAATCTCTCCTGGGGGGTGAGTCGACAGCGCGTGTTGAATCGGCGCGGTTGCGACAGGCCGGCGCGACCGCGCCGCTTCGATGTCAGGCCGTGACCGGGTTGCTCAGCAGGCCGACACCTTCGATCTCGATCTCGATGGTGTCGCCGGCCTTCATCCAGACCGGCGGCGTACGGGCATAGCCCACACCACCCGGTGTGCCCATCACCAGCACGTCGCCGGGCTCCAGCGTCAGCGACTCGGACAGCAGCGCGATGGTGCGCGCGACGCCGAACACCATGTCGGCGGTATCGGCGCTCTGCATCACCTGGCCGTTGAGCCGCGATTCGATCTTCAGCCCCACCGCACCCGGCGGCAGTTCGTCGGCGGTAACGATGGCTGGCCCGAGGGCGCCTGTGCCGTCGAAGTTCTTGCCGATCGTCCACTGCGTGGTCTTGCGCTGGTAGTCGCGCAGCGTACCGTCATTGAAGCAGGTGTAGCCGAACACAGCGCTCAGCGCATCGGCTTGCGACACAGCGCGCGCGCGGCGGCCGATGATCACCGCCAGCTCGGCCTCGAAGTCCAGCTTGTCCGACACGGCGGGCACCTGCAGCGCTGCGCCATGGGCCAGCAGCGAGCTGGTGCACCGCATGAAGATGGCCGGGTAGTCGCCCACCTGGTTGCCACCCTCCTTGGCATGGTCGATGTAGTTGACGCCCAGGCAGATGATCTTGCCCGGCCGCGGCAGGCAGGGCAGCAGGTCCAGATCCGCCATCGGCGTCGGCACCAGGCCCTGGGCGCGCTGGGTCAGTGTGGCGGCCAGGGCGGGCCAGGCATTGCCGGTGGCCACCAGGTCGTAGATGGAGGCCGGCAGGTGCGGCCCCAGCCGGGCGCGCTCGACCACGCCGTTGCCGACCTGCAGGCCCCAGGAAGGGCCTTGAGCATTCGTGAAGCTGATCAATCGCATCGCGGATCTTTGGTGAAGGTGTTCAGGAGGGAATGGCCACCAAGGCGGTTGACGGCGCTGAGGTCAGGCGGCGTGGTTTGCAGGCTGAGAGGCCGAACAATCGACAAACCAATCACGCATCTATTTTATCGATTATAAAAAGCATTCTCTCACTTGTCGATCGACTGGCATTGGGAGATACCCGGCGAGGCCTGTCCAGGACTTGGGTGTGTGCCCTGGGTCGGCCGAGTGACGCCGATGTGCCCGTTCTTCAGGGGTTTTCCGGCTCCGCGTTTTGCCCTGGCGAGCGCTGCGCCGCCTGCTTGGCGGCGCACATCCGAGGTTCAGGCCGGCGCCACGCGGCGACGCGAGGCCGGCATCGACACCGCCACACCGCTGTCCGCCGTTGCGGCGCGCGTGCGCATCTGGCCGCAGCCGCCGTCCACATCCTGCCCAGCAGAGTGGCGCGGCTTGGTCAGCACGCCGCAGCGGTGCAGAGAGCGGGCCATTTCGGCGGCGCGTTCCCAGCTGGTGCGCTGGAAGTCGAGCCCGTCGACCGCGTTGTAGGGAATCAGGTTGAGCACGCCGAACTTGCTGGCGAGCAGGCGCACGATGCCGTTGATCTCGGCCCCGTTGTCATTGACACCGGCCAACAACGTCCACTGTTATTGCACTGGGTAGGCGCTGGCGCGTGCATAGGCTTCGGCCTGAGCGACCAGGGCTTCGGGGCTCAAGCGTGGCGGAGGATAGGCCGTTGACGGCGTCGCCCGAGGTGCGTGCGGAGGATAGGAAATTCAAACGCACTTTTTTGCTCCCAAAGGCCCTCCGGCAAGGCTCTCGATCACCCACTGAACCGGTCCTTGGTTCTATTTGCCGCACGTTGAAGGCCGATCGCAGCGCCGAAGTGCGTCTCTCGAAGGGCTTGCCTTGGGGTTTGCCCTTGCAATCAGCCGCCAAACCTCGGCTCTGAGAAGCTGTGGCGCAGCCGATCCCCGCGGCCCTGGTCACCGGGCCGCCTCAAACGTCTTGGCTGGAGGGTCT
>JBBSCX010000263.1:0-5513 GCA_038249905.1 Burkholderiales bacterium | reverse complement strand
CAAGTGGGGTTCGTCGGCGATGGCAGGCCCACAGCTGGCGACAGCCTCGGCAAATACGGGCAGCAACTGCGCCAGACGGTCCTCATCGGCGAGCGTGAATGGCGCGTCACCGGGCGCGCGATACAGCACCAGCGAACCCAGCAACTGCCCGCCGGGCCGCCGCAGCACGGCCTCGACGCGGGTGTGCATGCCTTGCGGCTTCCAGATCTCGTGGTAAAGCGCCGACCGGTAGAAGCGGTCATGGGCCAGTTCGCGCGCGCCGCGCACACCCGCCGGCAGCGCCGCCAGCGTTTGAAACGGCGGCATCGCATCGGCGTCGCGGCGGTTGTGGAACTCGTCGAAGTAAAGCTGCGCGATGCGGCCGTCGATCGGCCCCTCGAAGAAGTAGCGCACCAGCTGCGCACCCTCGTCGGTCCAGTCGAACAGGTTGCGGTGCGAGGGCACGATGCCGTGCAGGGCCTCCAGCAAGGCCGGCATCAGCTGCTCTGCGGGCAACCCCAGGCGGCACAGTGCGCGCACGGCGGCCGTCGCCTTGACGATTTTCAGAACCACTCCCTGAGTACCCGTACACGAACCTCCGGGCACGAACGCACGGACGCACGGACGCACGAACGCACGAACGTCCGGACCGACCGGACCGACCGGACAAATTCCAGGCACGCGTCTGATACACGTCCGACACCCTTGCTGCACCCGCTCGCTGGGTGCCTCCATCCTTGGGGGGTATGCCCGCGGGCGCTGCGCCGGACGTCCGCTGCGCTCGTCGCCTTATCCGGCCGCTTCGGCCGCAGCGTTCTCCCGCTCCTGCAGCAGCCGCCACATGACCTTGCCGGCACCGCTCTTGGGCAGGCTGTCAGCGAACTCGACGACCCGCGGCACCTTGTACGCCGCCAAGTGTTCACGCGCCCAGTCGATCACGTCCTGCGGCTTGGCCGAGTCGCGCGCCGCCGCTCGCAGCACGACCACCGCCTTGACGCTTTCGCCGCGATAGGCATCGCGGGTGCCGATGATGCAGACCTCCTGCACCAGCGGGCACTTGAAAAGCAGCAATTCCACCTCGGTCGGCCAGACCTTGAAACCGCTGGCGTTGATCATGCGTTTCAGGCGGTCGGTGATGAAGAAGTAGCCCTCCTCGTCCATGCGCCCCAGGTCGCCGGTGCGGAAGAAGGGCTTGCCGTCGATCTCGATGAAGGCCGCCGCTGTGGCCTCCGGGTGATTCCAGTAGCCCTTGAAGACCATCGGTCCGTGCGTGACGATCTCGCCCGCCTCGCCTTGCGGCAGTTGCTGCAGGCTGACCGGGTCGACGATGCGTGCGTCCACCCCGAAGATGGGCATGCCCAGGCACTGCAGCTTGGCGCGTTCGGGCGGGTTGGCGTGGCTGGGCGCGGCCGTCTCGGTCAGGCCGTAACCCTCGGCGAAAGTCAGGCCGAATTCCTGTTGCAGGCGTTCGGCCACCGCGTGCGGCATGGCCGCGCCACCGCCCGACAGGTTGCGCAGGCTGGAGAAGTCGAAGGACTTGTAGTTCGGACTGCCGAACAGGTCGATGATCATGGTCGGGATGCAGGTCCAGTGGCTGACGCGGTGGCGCGAGATCAGGCGCCCGGCCAGTTCACGGTCCCAGCGCGGCATCAGCACCACCGTCGCGCCGCTGTAGACATTGCTCAGCACGCTGTAGACGAAGCCGGTGATATGGAACAGCGGGACCACGCCCAGGGCCACGGTCTCGGGCCCGGCGTGGCTCCACTGTCCGCCCACGGCATTGGCCATCAGCGTGCGGTGGGTGTGCATGCATCCCTTGGGCAGGCCGGTGGTGCCCGAGGTGTAGGGCAGCAGGGCCAGGTCGTCGGCGCCGGCGGTGTGCGCGCCCGGTCGCTGGTCGGACGACAAGGCATCGGCCCAGCGCACGGCGCCGGGCGGCAGCGGCGGGTCGGCCTGCAGCCACGCCAGCATGGCCTCGGGTGGGGCTTCGGCCGGGTCCAGATCGGGCGGCATGGCATCGGCCAGGCGCGTGACGACGATGCGCCTCAGTTGCTGTGCTGGCGCCAGACGCTGGTTGGCTTCGTGCACGGTGGCCGCCAGGTCGGCCGTGGTGAAGACAAAGCGGGTGCCGGGGTCGCTGATGTAGTGGCCGAATTCGTCCACCCGGTTCATGGGGTTGACCGGCACCACCACGCCGTTGGCGCGCCACACCGCATACACCGCGACGACGTACTGCGGGCAGTTCTGCATGAATACGGCCACCCGTTCCCCGCGTTGCAGTCCCTGTGCCTGCAGCCAGCCGGCCAGCGCCTCGGCCTGGGCGTGGATCTGGCCGTGGGTGTGGGCGCGGCCGAAGAACAGATAGGCCGGTTTGTCGGCAAAGCGCTGTGCACTGACCTCGAGGTTGAACCACAGCGACGTCGCCGGGACCGACAGGTGGCGGGGCAGGCGGCGCGGCCAGTGCGTGAAGTGCAGGCCGGTCTGGGGTGTGGCGGCGTTTTCGCCGTCGCTTGTGACGTCATTTATGACGTCGTTTGTGACGTCGTTCGCGGCTGCAGAGGGGACAGATGACAAGGCAGGCTCCGTGGTGGGCTGGCGCGGCTTCGTCGCCGTCGCGGGGCCCTGGGTGTAACCCCAAGCGCGCGCGCTGTCATCGACGCTTTCCCGTGTTCGGCCGACGGCCGGACGGCCAGGGCTCGCGGTCGCCGCGGCTAGTACTGGGTCCGGACCTTGTCGTCCTGGTCCTTGAGCCACTTGATGCACTCGGGGTGCGAGCGCAGTTCGGGCTTCTCGCATTCGCGCTGGATGCAGCGCCACTGCGCCAGCAGCACGCGGCGCCCGCAGCGGTCGATCGGGCCGGAGACCACCTGCACCGACATGCCAGCGTTGCCGGGCAGAGTCGGCAGTGTCGGCAGGGCCGTGGCGGGCGCGGCGGGTGTGGTGGCTGGGCCAGCAGGCGCGGTGCGCTGCGGATCGGATGAGGCGGGCATTGGCGTCGGCCCGGGCACGGTCTGCACGCCCTGCGGCTCGGGCGCGGGTGTGGTCACTACCGACGAACGGCCGCCCGGCGCAGGCCGCGGTGCGCGCGAGGTCTCGGCCGTGGCCGCCGGGCGCCCCGAAGCCACGGCCGGACGTGTCTCAGGGGGTGGGGCATCGCCGGTCGAAGGCGCGGTGACCGTGGCCGGCGCCAGAGGGCGGGCGGTGCCAGCCGCCGGTGGTGATGTGGCGGGCGGGGGTGATGTTGCAGCTGAGGTCGAGCCAGGTGACGGCGAGCCTGCGGTGGGCAAGGCCGCCGCGGGCGCCAGACCGGCGGCGGCGCTCGGCGGGGGCGTCGACAGGGCGGCCGATCGCACATCGCCAGCGGCCTGCGCCGGCGCCGAGGCCACCGGCGGCGCGGCGCCCACCGCCCGCTCAGGCGCAAGCTCGCTGCCACCGACGCGAAAAGCCAGCACCGCCACCACCGCTGCGGCCGCGGCGGCGCCACCGCCCAGCAGCCAGACCATTCTCTTGGGCGCAGGTGCCTGCGCCGACACGGTCATGGATGCCAAAACGGGCACCGGGCGGGCTGTGGCGGGGGATGCGGTGGGCGCCGGCGGTGGCAGGGGCGCAACCGTCATGCCGGCCGCCGAGGTCAGCTGCGAGAGGTCGACATCGGTGGGCGACGCAGGGGTCCTCGTGCGTGCACCCGTCGTGCCGGGCAGCAGTTGCGTGCGTTCCCAGCCCACCGGCGCCAACGCTTCGACGACAGTGCGCACCGGCGGCACCAGCAGGCCGTCGAAGGCGTCGCGCACCATGGCCACACTGCGCGGGCGGGCGTCGGGTCGCGGCGACAACATCCAGTCGACCACTTGAGCAAACGACAGAGACACGCCCGGCAGCGTCTGCAATGCCAGCGGCGGCTGTTCGTCGGAGATGGTGCGTGCCGTGGCCGGCGCGGGCGGCCGGCCCAGCAGCAGGAAGTGCAATGTCGCGCCCAGCGAGTACAGGTCGGTCCACGGGCCCTGGCGCACTCCGCCGATCTCGGCGTATTGCTCGATCGGGGCGTAGGCCGGCTTCAGGATGGCGGTCAGCGTCTGGGTTGCGTCGCCGATCACGCGCCGCGCCGCGCCCAGGTCGAGCAGCACCGGCCGGCCGTCGGCTTCGAGGTGGATGTTGTCGGGCGAGATGTCGCGGTGGTACACGCCCTCGGCGTGCAGATGCTCCAGCGTCGACAGCAGCGGCCCCAGCAGCGCCCGCAGCCAGGCCTCGTCCGGCGGCTGCGTCATCGCCTGGCGCAGCGCCTTCACCGACTTGCCGCGCAACAGCGGCATGGCCATGTAGGCGGTGCCGTTGGCTTCCCAGAAGCGGTGCACGCGGATCAGCGAGGGCAGGTCGAAACGCGCCAGCAGGCGCCCTTCGTTGATGAAGGACTTCAGCCCCAGCGCAAAGGTCTCGGCGTCGGACTGCGAGCGCAAAGTGACATGCATGGTCTCGGTGCGGCCGGCCAGGCTGGCGGGCATGTATTCCTTGACCGCGACGTCGCGCTCCAGCGCATGGTCGAAGGCCTCGTAGACGATGCCGAAGCCGCCAATGCCAATGACCTTGATCAACTCGAATTCACCCAGCCGCGTGCCCCGCGGCAGCGCGCTGGGCGGGTCGTTGGCGTAGCGGATGGTGGCGTCGGTCATGGCTGATGGGGCTGTTTGGAGCTTACCAGCGGGCATCCTCACTCTGGTGTGAACGCCGCGCGACGCCTCCCCGATCGAGGGGTGGCGCCGGCGGGGGTTGTCGGGTGGGCACCACGTCAGCAGGTCGCCCTGCCGCGGCGACACTCCGCGCATGTCCAGCCGAGCCCAACTGTTCGAGCACACGGCCTTCATGCGCCTGTGGGGCGCGCGCCTGGCCGGCACGGCCGCCAGCCAGATGCTGCTGGTGGCGGTGGGCTGGCAGATGTACGACCTGACGGGTTCGGCCTGGGACCTGGGCCTGGTCGGGCTGCTGCAGTTTCTGCCGGCGCTGGCACTGGCGCTGCCGGCCGGTCATCTGATCGACCGCCACCATCGTGCCCGCATCATTGCGGCCTGCCTGGGCGCACAACTGATCGTCGCCGCGGTGCTGGCCCTGGCGACGCAGGGCGCCTGGACCACACGCGGGCTGCTGCTGGCGCTGTCGGTGGTGCTGGGCGCCGTGCGCGCCTTCCAGATGCCGGCACAGCAGGCGCTGACGCCGCTGCTGGTACCGCCGGCACTGCTGCCGCGGGCGCTGGCCTTCAGCTCGGCCGGCCTGCAGGGCGCGATCATTGCCGGGCCGGCGCTGGGAGGGCTGATCTACATCGCCGGTGCCACCGCCACCTATGCCAGCGCGGTGCTGCTGTTCGGTCTGGCCACGGTGCTGTGCCTGGCGATTCGCTCCGGGCATGCGCCGGAGCCGCGCGTGCCGGTGACGATTGCCACGGTGCTGGCCGGTGTGCACGTCATCGTGCAGCGCAAGGTGGTGCTGGGCGCCGTGTCGCTGGACCTGTTCGCGGTGCTGCTGGGCGGCGCCGTGGCGCTGTT
>JBBSCX010000262.1:0-5588 GCA_038249905.1 Burkholderiales bacterium | reverse complement strand
CTACCTGCACCTGCACTGGCCCGACATGTTGGCCCTGGGCCTGCGCCCGCTGCCGGTGGCGCTGGCCGAAGGTGGCGGCCTGCTGCAGGAGGGGTTGCTGATGCTGGGCGGGGTGCTGGCGCTGTTTGCGCTGGTGGACGTGCCGCTGCAGCGCCACATGCTGTTGAAGCGTCTGCGCATGAGCGTGGAAGAAGTGAAGAAGGAGATGAAGGACGTCGAGGGCAACGCCGAGGTCAAGGGCAAGCAGAAGTTGCGCATGCGCGAGATGGCCAACCGGCGCATGTTTGCTGCCGTGCCGAAGGCCGACCTGGTGGTGATGAACCCGACCCACTACGCGGTGGCGCTGAAGTACGAAGCAGGCGGCAGCGGCGCGCCGCGGGTGGTGGCCAAGGGCGCCGACCTGGTGGCGCTGCGCATCCGCGACCTGGCGCAAGAACACAAGGTGCCGGTGCTGCAGGCCCCGGCCCTGGCGCGGGCGCTGTACGCGCACTGCGAGCTCGAGCAGGAGATCCCGACCCGCCTGTTCGGCGTCGTGGCGCAGGTGCTGGCCTGGGTCTTCCAGCTGCGCGACGCGGTGGCCCGCGGGCAGCGTCTGGACCTGCCGCCGCCGCCGGTGGCGGTGCCGGCCGACATGGACCCGGCCGACCCGGCCTTCCGGCGCGACCGCGCTGGGCGAGCGGGCGCCAGCGGCGACGCCGGGATCGACGCCAATGACGACGGGGCTGGCACATGAACGACTGGCTTGCAACGCTGCAGCGCGGCATGGGCCTCAAGCCCGGCGCACTGGCGCAGTTCGCGGCCGTCAAGACGCTGCTGCTGCCTGCCTTCGTCGTGATGATGCTGGCGATGATGGTGCTGCCATTGCCGCCCTTCCTGCTGGACGTGATGTTCACCGTGAACATCGCGCTGGCGCTGATGGTGATGATGGTCAGCGCGCAGATGGTCAAGCCGCTGGACTTCGCGGCCCTGCCCACGGTGCTGCTGGTCACCACGCTGATGCGGCTGTCGCTCAACGTGGCCTCGACACGTGTCGTGCTGATGGACGGCCACACCGGCCCGGGCGCGGCCGGCGCCGTGATCGAGGCCTTCGGCCACTTCTTGATCGGCGGCAACTTCGCCGTCGGCCTGATCGTGTTCGCGATCCTGGTGGTCATCAACTTCGTCGTCGTGACCAAGGGCGCAGAACGCATCGCCGAAGTCGGCGCGCGCTTTGCATTGGACGCGATGCCGGGCAAGCAGATGGCGATCGACGCCGACCTCAACGCCGGCCTGATCGATGAGAAGGAAGCCCGTCGCCGCCGCGCCGAAGTGGGCGAGGAGGCCGACTTCTTCGGCTCGATGGACGGTGCCAGCAAGTTCGTGCGCGGCGATGCGATGGCGGGCCTGCTGATCCTGTTCATCACCATCGTCGGCGGTTTCATCATCGGCATGACGATGCACGGCATGAGCGCCGGCGACGCCGCCAGCAGCTACATCGTGCTGGCGGTGGGCGACGCGCTGGTGGCGCAGATCCCGGCGCTGCTGATCAGCGTGGCCGCGGCCATGGTGGTGTCGCGCGTGGGCAAGGACGAGGACATCGGCACGCAGATCCGCGGCCAGGTCTTCGACTCGCCGCGCGCGCTGGGCGTCACCGCCGGCATCGTCGGCGGGCTGGGGCTCATCCCGGGCATGCCGCATCTGGTGTTCCTGTTGATTGCCGGCGGCATGGGGCTGCTGGCCTGGCAGATATCGAAGCGCCAGCAGGCGCTGAAAGACGCGCCCAAGGCCGGCACGCTGGGCGCCGACCCATTGCCCGGCGCGGCCAATGCCGAAGCCAGCTGGGACGACCTTCAGCCGGTGGACACGCTGGGCCTGGAAGTGGGCTACCGCCTGATCGCGCTGGTGGACAAGGCGCGTGCGCCGGCCGGCGGCGACCTGCTGGCGCGCATCAAGGGGGTGCGCAAGAAGTTTGCGCAGGACGTCGGTTTCCTGCCGCCGCCGGTGCACATCCGCGACAACCTGGTCGAGCTCAAGCCCAGCGTCTACCGCGTCACATTGCGTGGTGCCGTGGTCGGCGAGGCCGACTGCCAGCCCGGCCTGTTGCTGGCCATCAATCCCGGCGGCGCCGTGCAGCAACTGCCCGGCACGCGCACCACCGACCCGGCCTTCGGCCTGCCCGCGGTGTGGATCGAAGAGCAGCACCGGGAGATGGCGCAGATGGCCGGATTTACGGTTGTTGATTGCGCGACCGTGGTCGCCACCCACCTCTCACACTTGATGCAGGTGAATGCGGCGAAGTTGCTGGGCCGGGTGGAGACCCAGCAGCTCGTGGACCACGTCACCAAACTGGCCCCCAAGTTGATCGAGGACGTCGTGCCCAAGATGGTCGGAATCGCCACCCTGCAACGTGTCCTGCAATTGCTGCTGGAAGAAGGCGTGCACATCCGCGACATGCGTTCGATCGTCGAATGCCTGGCCGAGCATGCGGCCACCGTGACCGACCCGCAGGAACTGGCGCGCCGCATCCGCACCCATCTGGCGCCGGCCATCGTGCAGCAGATCTACGGCCCCGGCCGCGAGCTGGACGTGATTGCGCTGGACCCCGAGCTCGAGCGCCTGGTGACGCAGGCCCTGACCAGCCCGCATGGCGCCGCGCTGGACCCCGGCGTGGCCGACACCCTGACCCGCAGCGCCGCCGAGACCGCGCAGCGCCAGGAGAGCCTGGGCCTGCCGGCCTGCCTGCTGGTGCCCGACCTGATTCGTGCGCCCATGGCCCGACTGCTGCGGCGCGCTGCGCCGCGGCTGAAGGTGCTGGCGCACAGCGAGATTCCTGAGACCCATTCGATCCGGATCGGCTCGATCATCGGAGGCACGGCATGAATTTGAAGCGTTTCACCGCGCGCACCTCGCGCGATGCGCTGGCCCTCGTGCGCCAGGCCCTGGGCGACGACGCCATCGTGATGTCCACCAAGCCCTGCGCCGAAGGCGTCGAGGTGCTGGCGATGGCACCCGAGAGCCTGCAGCAGATCGAGCGCCTGGGCGCCACGCTGCCGGCCGAGGCTGCACCGCGTCTCGAACCACGCCTCGAACCACGCCACGCACCGCCGGCCAGCAACCCGCTGCTGCAGCGCAGTGGCGCGGACGCCGCCGAAGCACGGTCGCCGCCATTGGCGCGCCGCCTCGCGCCGAGGCTGCCTGCCGTCGTCGCAGCCACGGCGCGCAGCCTGGCCGTGCGCGCCGGGGCGCGCATCGAGCCGTCTTTCGAGGACACCCGCGCCGACCTGGCCGCCGCTGCCGAAGCCAGCGTGGCCGACGACGTGCAGGCCCTGCAGATGAGCACGCTGTCGTTCCAGGACTATGTGCGTGAACGCATGCTCAAGCGCCGCCAGGCCGAACTGGCGGCCGAGGCCAGCGCCAACGCGCCCAGGCTGCCCCCGGTGGTGGCGCCGATCGAGGCCGCGCGCGCGCGGCTGACGAATGCGCATGCCCAAGCCCAAGCCCAGGCGCATGCGCAGGCCCAGCGCGCCGCGCCGGCGTCTTTCCGCAACCCTCAGCCGCCGGTATTGCACGAGGCGCTGAACCTTGCCGACGCGCCCGCGCAGACTGCCCCGTCCGCCCCCGCGCGACGGGCCAATGCGCCGACCCCACCTGTCGGCCAAACGCCCATCCGCGTCGACGCCGCCACGGCAGCCGCCGCGCCCGCCGCCAGCCACGCCGATGCGGTGGAAATGATGAGCGAACTGCGCAGCATGCGCGGCCTGATCGAGCAGCGTTTCGGCGCCCTGGCGTTCATGGAAAAGCTGCAGCGCCAGCCGCGCCAGGCCCAGCTGTCGCAGCGCCTGCTGGACGGCGGCTTTTCGCCCGCGCTGATCCGTCGTCTGGCCGAGGGCCTGCCCGCCGACGTCGAGGAGATGGCCTGGGCCGCCACCGTGCTGGAACGCAACCTGATGACGGGCGAGCGCGAGACCGCGCTCGAAGACGCCGGTGGCGTGTATGCGCTGATCGGCTCCACCGGCGTCGGCAAGACCACCAGCACGGCCAAGCTGGCTGCCGCCTTCGCCACCCGCCACGGCGCGGCCAATCTGGGCCTGATCACGCTGGACGCCTACCGCGTGGCGGCGCACGAGCAGCTGCGCGCCTACGGTCGCATCCTGGGCGTGCCGGTGCACACCGCGCACGACCGCGCCAGCCTGGAAGACCTGCTGGAACTGCTGTCGGCCAAGAAGATGGTGCTGATCGACACCGCCGGCATGGCGCAGCGCGACACCCGCACGCGCGAACTGCTGGACATGCTGTCGCACAGCGCCATCCACAAATTGCTGGTGGTCAACGCCAGCGCCCAGGGCGAGACCATCGAGGACCAGCTCGGCGCCTACAACGCGGCCGCCTGCCGCGGCGTCATCCTGTCCAAGCTGGACGAGGCCGTGAAGCTGGGCCCGGCGCTGGACGCGCTGATCCGCCATCGCCTGCGCGTGCTGGCGGTGGCCAACGGCCAGCGCGTGCCCGAGGACTGGCACCGTCTGAGCGCGCAGGCCCTGGTGCAGCGGGCCCTGAAGGCCGCGCCCGCGCCGGCCTGGCGTCTGGACGGCAGCGACGTGAAACTGATCTTCGCCGGCCAGCCGCTGCCGCACAGCGCGGCCACCGGGCTGGCGGTTTGAACGCTGCCGTCGCGATGCGAGATTTCTACGCCCCCACCGGCGCCGTGCCGCTGGACCAGGCCGACGGCCTGCGCCGGCTGTTCGCTGCCGGCACCACGCCCGCGCTGCGCGTGCTGCCGCTGGTGGCCAACCCGCATGTGGCCTTCAACGGCATCGTGCTCGACCGTCTGGCGGCCCAGCTGGCGCTGCAGGGCCGGCAGGTGCTGGTGGTCGATGCCGGCGGGCAGTCGCCGCAGCCGGGCGAGATGGCCGGGGTGGAACTGGCCATGTGCGTGGAGCGGGTGGCGCCGAACGTGGCGTACCTGCCCGCCCGCGGTCTGCCGCTGGCCTTTGTCGACACCCGCGGTTCGGCCGCGGGTCTGCTGCTGGCCGTGGCCGAGGCCGCGCCCGAGGCCGACGTGGTGCTGCTGCACGCCGAGGCGGGTGACCTGGCCCGCGTGTTGGGCCGCCGGCCCGCGCGCCCGCTGCTGCTGGGCGCCGACCACACCGAGAGCATCAAGCATGCCTATGCCGGCGCCAAATTGCTGGCCCGCCGCTGCGGGCTGATGACCTTCGACCTGCTGCTGGCCACCGCCTTGCAGTGCCCGCGCGGGGCCGCGATCGCCGGCAGCGTGGCCGACTGCCTGGACGGCTTCATCGGTGCCTTGCTGCACCGCTGGGCCCTGGTCGACCCGGCCGCCGAGCCGGCCGACCCCGGCGCCACCAGCGGCCAGGGCGACACGCCATTGCATCAATTGCTGGCCGCACAGCTGGCCCTGGAGGGCGGCCAGCCGGCCGGTCCGGGGACGGCATTGCCGACACGGTCGCCAGCGCCAGTGGGGCGTGCCGCGCGCCACACGACCCAGAACATGAACCGTCAGGCCTGAATCGCCAAGGGGCACACATGTATACCGCCAAGGGACAACTCGACGCCCAGCAGCTGCTCAAGCAGTACAGCCCGCTGGTGCGCCG
>JBBSCX010000261.1:0-5608 GCA_038249905.1 Burkholderiales bacterium | reverse complement strand
CCTACACTCGCGCCGCCGCAAACCCGCGGCGCCCCGTCAACCACCGCTTCCTTGCTGCTGCTTCAGACCCTGGCCGTCGCGCGCCGCATCCTCATCGAACAAGCGCGCCAGCCGCGCAGCCTGTTCTTCTGGGGCCTGTTCCCGGCGCTGATGATGCTGCTGTTCGGGCTCATCTACGGCCACAACCCGGCCATGCGCGTGGGGCTGGACGCCACGCCGGCCGGCATCCTGATCGGCGCGGCGCTGTTCTTCAGCTGCCTGGGCGGCACCATGGCCATCGTGGTGGGCGAACGTGAGCGCGGCACGCTGCGCCGGCTGCTGCTGTCGCCGCTGCATCCGGCGGCTTACTTCCTGGGCATCGTGCTGGCGCTGGGCGTGGTGGCGGCACTGCAGACGGTGGTCGTCTTTGCCACCGCCTGGCCGCTGGGCGCGCGCTACCAGGGCAGCCTGTGGCTGGGGGCGCTGGTGGTGGCGCTGAGCGTCTTCTCGTACGTCGGCATCGGCTTCTTCTTCGCCGCCCGCTACGCCCGCCGCGCCGAAGACCTGAACGGCCCGTTGGCGGCTTTCGGCGTGCCGCTGCTGGTGCTGGGCGGCACCTTCTTCCCGCTCAGCCTGATGCCCGACTTCCTGCTGGCCATCGCGCGCATCAACCCGGTGCTGCACATGAGCGAGGCGCTCAAGGGCGTGGCCGGGCAGGGCCTGGGCGCGGGTGGCATCGCCAGCGAGTTGCTGTTCCTGACCACCTTCAGCGCGGCGTCGCTGGCATTGGGCGCGTGGTCGTACCGGCAACTGCTGGCGCAAGAGGCGCGCGCTTGACCGGCGTCGCCGAACCCAGCTTGCCAGGCATTGCCGAACCGCTGTTGCGGCTGCGGGATGTGCACAAGCGCCGCGGCGACCGCGCCGTGCTGCAGGGGCTGCACCTGGACGTGGCGCGCGGCGAGGTCTTCGGCCTGCTGGGACCCAACGGCGGCGGCAAGAGCACGGTGCTGCACATCGCCGCCGGGCTGCTGGCACCGGACAGTGGCAGCGTCTGGTTCGCTGGTGAAGCCGTACACAAGCAAGCCGGCGCGCACACGCGGGCGCGCCTGGGCCTGTGCCCGCAGCAACCGGCGCTTTACCGAGAACTGCATCCGGCCGAGAACCTGGACTTCTTCGCCCGCCTGTACGGCCTGCCTGCGGCCGAGCGCGCCACGCGCGTGGCCGCATTGATGCAGCGCTTCGGCCTGCAGCCGCACGCCCGCACGCCCGCCGCGCGCCTGTCCGGTGGCTGGCAGCAGCGCCTGAACCTGGCGGTGGCGCTGGTGCACGGGCCGGAATTGCTGCTGCTGGACGAACCCACCTCGGCGGTGGACGTGCAGGCCCGCCATGCGCTGTGGACGCAGATCGACGAGCTGCGCGCCAGCGGCATGGCCCTGCTGCTGACGACCCACGACCTGGCCGAAGCCGAGCGCCTGTGCACCCGCGTCGGCCTGCTGCACAACGGGCGCATCGCCCATGCCGGCACGCCGGCCACGCTGTGCACGCAGGTGCCCGGACGCGCCGTGGCCAGCCTGCGCAGCGACGACGCGGCCGGCGTGCACGCCCGCGCGGCGCAGCGCGGCTGGCCGGTGCGCGACTGGCATGGCGCACTGGTCTGCCTGCTGCCCGAGGCACCCCATGCGGGCACGCTGCGCGAAGTGGTCGAGGCCTTCGAGGGGGTGGCCGTCAGCGCCGTCAGCGTGCAGCCGGTGGGCCTGGTGCATGCTTACCTGGAACTGATGCCGCCGCCGACCGAGGCCCTCACGGTGCCGGACGGAAACTGACCCCGGGTCGATGCCTCCCCGGGATCGGGGGGCAGGCGGCCTGGAAGCGGCCCGCAGGGTGGTGGCGACAGGTTCTTGGGCGTGGCAGGCCGGTCAGTTCTTGTTGGGTGTCAGGCGATGCTGGTACCGTGCACACGCCGGGCGCACTGGCTTGCCCACTCCTGAACAGGGGTGCGGACGCAAGACCTCGAGCGGCCCTGCCACGTCATCACCATCGGCTGGAGGATCCTGCATGAAGTTCTTGAGTCAAGACATCGCCAGGGCGACGTTGATCGTCGTCGCCGGCGCATTTGCATCGGGCGTGGGCCACGCCCAGACGTCGACGAACAAGGCGGCGCCCGCGAAGGTGCAGCACTGGACGGCGTCCGGCGGCACCGTGGGCGTGCGCTGGAACCGCGAACTGGCCGCCGATCTCGGCCTGGTGCTGGGCGCCGCCAGCGGCCGCCACGCGGCGTTGAGCTGGTTCGAGCACGAGACCTTCGACCTGCGCGCCGAAGGCAGCCTCGACTTCGAAGTGCGCCACAGCAACCTGCACGCCTTCATCGGCGGCACCTTGCAGGCGCGCGGCGGCTACGTCATCGACGCCCCTGCAGGTCGCATCGACCTGACGGACTTCCGCCTGGTGCCGCGCCGCGGCGGCGCCACGCCCATCCTCGACGTCGTGGGCGCCGACGGCAAGGCCTGGTTCTATGTCGATCGACTGATGTACGAGCTGACCGACGACAAGCAGCGGCTGGCCGTGCGCACCATGGACCTGCTGATCACGCCGGAACTGGCCGCGCGCCTGGGCCACCCTGAAGTGGCCGGCTGGACCGTCGCTGAAATGGAGCTGTCCACCGGTGTGCTGCGCCAGGGTGCAGACATCGGCGCGACGCAGATCGTGGATCGCAAATGGGCCGGCACGGCGGTGCCCGGTGTGCCGGGGGCGGTCTATCGGGCCGACCTGTTCATGCAGACCTTCAGCACGCAGTACAGCCGCTGCGACGGCTGCACCGGCGTGGGCGGCAACGGGCGCGTGGTGTTCACGCCTTCTTCCACGCTGCGCAACAACCTCAACAACGGCACGCCGCAGGTCACCGTCGCCGGCGACCCGCTGGGCACCAGCAGCGCGCTCTACACCGCCGATATCCCCTGGTACGGCAAATTCAGCGGCAACTTCGCGCCCTACAACAACGACCAGCACCCCTACCTGATCTGGAACCTGTACCGCTTCAATGCCGATGGCTCGATCGACCAGATCGGACGGTCCGGCGTGAAGCACGCCTTCCTGACCCTGAACACGAACTGCGCGGAGAACCCGAACAACAGCAACATCCTGGGTCGCGGCTGCTCCGACGTCTACAGCGTCAGCAACAACGACAGCAACAACTCGATGGGCCCGCGCTCGGAGATCATCCCGGCGAGCAATGTCTGGGGCCGCTGCGGCTCGATTTACGACACCAATTGCGACGGCCTGTCCAACAGCTCGGGCAACGGCTCGTACGACCAGCGCATGGTGGTGCGCGAGTCTCAGTTCAGCGGTGCGGCCCAGAGCGGGGCCTCCTACATGTTCGAGTCCTGGTACCTGGCGCGCGAGGACATCAACATCCGCAACTCGATGGCGACCAAGCGCGCCACCTTCACGCGCAGCGGCAGCCTGTGGGTCGTTGGTGCCAACGACCAGTACCGGCTGGGCCCGGCCATCGACCGCTGGGTGGACCCGTCCAACCCGGGCGCCAATGCCCGCACGAGCGAACTGGCCACGCCCGAAGGCCGCGTCAAGGTGGCCGTGAAGGCGACCAACCTGGGCAGCGGCCGCTGGCGTTATGACTACGCGGTGATGAACCTGGACTTCGCGCGTGCGCAGACCCAGGGTGCCGAGCCCAACCTGCGGGTGCTGAACAACCGTGGCCTCGACAGTTTCATGGTCCCCAGCGGGTCGGCCACGCCCACCGATCTGCTCTTCAGCGACGGCGACCTCGATGCTGGCAACGACTGGGTCGGCAGCGTCACCCGCGGCAGCATCAGCTGGACCGCGCCGACGGTGGCGCAGTCGCTGAACTGGGGCACGATGTTCCGCTTCTCGTTCATCGTCAACCAGGCGCCGACGTCCAACGCCGTCTTGCTGCGGGTGGCCAACAGCGGCACCCCGAAAGCGCTCAAGGCCGGCGGCTTGCTGGTGCCTGGAGGGCGGTGAGATGAAGGCCGGCTTGGCGCCTGCAAGCAGAGCAGCGCCAGCCCGGCCAGCCCGGTCAGCCCGGTCATGCAGCGTCACGTCGGTTGGCAAAACCGCTGCCGTCGATGCAGCGACGGCCGCAACAAGCCACCCTCAGGCCTGCGCTGCGGCGCCGACCGGTCCAGCGGCGCGAAGGTTTGACAGTCCAGGGACCGAGCCATCAAAGCGGCGACGGCGCGCCACCCAGGCGACACCCGCCAAACCCGTCATCAGCAGGGCCCAGGTCTGCGGTTCGGGCACTGCGGTCACGCTGCCGTCGGCGCCGATCCAGAGCGTGACTTCGTCGCCATAGACACGGCGCTCGGTGCCGACCAGGTTGTAGTTGGCGTCCAGCAGCGGGAAGTTGTGCACCGGGGTCAATGTGACCTTGGCATACAGGTCGGGAAGGCCCAGGTACTGCACGTTGACTTCTAGGTGGCCGTAATGCTTGCCGCCGCTGACCAGTTGAAGCACGCCGTCCGCCAGCACCCACCGCTCGCCCTCGCGCTGGTCAGCGGTCCACTGGCTGAAGTTGTTGTAGTTCAGCAGCGGGCTGGCCAGCGTGCTGCCGTTGCGCCGCTCGCCGCGCAGGCCGTCGCCAGCCACGCCGACGTCGTAATAGGTGACGCCGACGCCGTCGCCGTTCAGGTCCACGAAGCTGCGCTCGAACATCTCACTGTGGCCAGACAGCACGGCGGCCACGCCGTACTGCTCAAACAGCGGCTGGTACTGGCGCATCGGCGTGCCGCCCTGCCCGCTGGTGAGTTCATGGTCCATCGGCAGGCCGTGCTCACCGTTGCTGTACGGTGCATGGTGGAACTGCACCACCACGATCTGTCCGCTGGCGCGCGCCTGCTGAAGCTGGGCCTGTGCCCACTGCCACTGCACGCTGCCGGGGTTGAAGTCGGCCAGGTCGCGGCCCCCGGCGGCCTCGTACTGGGCACGCGTGTAGTTGTTCTGCGTGTCGGTGCCTGGGCCGTTGAACTGCTGGCCGGTGGCCTTGACGATGTAATTCTGCGGCCGGTCCTCGGGCTCGCCGTTCGAGCTGTCCAGGGTGATGATCGTCACGGGCCCATAGTCCACGCGGTAGTAGCTGTCGCGGTGGTCGGGCGTGCCGTTGGCGGGCATGTCGAAGTAGGTGCGGTACTTGTCGCGACCGAACTTGGGGCCGAAACGACCGTCGGTGTCGGTGCCGTAGCCGCCGTTGATGGCAGCGAAGTTCTCCCAGTTGCCCAGCGCAGGCAGGATCGGCATGCGCGACAGGCCGCTGCCCACGCTGCCGGCGTTGTGGCGCCAGAACTCATCCCATCCGGGCTGGTAGCCGCCGCCTTGCACCAGGTCGCCTGGCATGAGCAGGAAGTCGGGCTGGCGGCTGTTCACCAGCGCCAGGTTGCGCCTGTAGCCTTCGTCCTCGGTCATGGCGTAGTTCAGCACCTGTGCGCCCGACAAGGTGCGGGTGCCGAAGGTCTGCGCCCACAGACTGCTGGTGGGCGTGGCGCTGGACGGCCGCGCCAGGCTGCCGTCGGCCAGCGCGCCGGCCGACCACTCGCGCCGGTTGTTGCGGCCCAGCGGTTCGGTCTCGCTGTCAGACATGGCGATGAAGCGCACGCTG
>JBBSCX010000260.1:0-5612 GCA_038249905.1 Burkholderiales bacterium | reverse complement strand
CTTCAACGTGCGCGCCAGCGGCCCGGGTGCGGCAGCGCGCAGCCTGTCGGGCGGCAATCTGCAGAAGTTCATCGTCGGGCGCGAGATCGCCGCCGGGCCCAGCCTGCTGATCGTCAGCCAGCCGACCTGGGGTGTGGATGTCGGCGCGGCCGCACAGATCCGCGCTGAACTGCTGGCCCTGCGCGACGCCGGTTGCGCGCTGCTGGTGGTCAGCGAAGAACTCGATGAACTGTTCGAACTGGCCGATCGCCTGCACGTGATGGCGCAGGGCCGCTTGTCTCCGGCGGTGCCGGTGGCCGAGGCCACGGTGGAACAGATCGGCGCCTGGATGAGCGGGCTGTGGCAGGACGGGGTGCAGCCAACGTCGACCCCAGCGCACAGCGTCGCCCGCGCGGTGCACTGAAGATGCTCAAGCTCGAAGCCCGCCCGCAAGCCAGCACGCTGATGTCGCTGGCCAGTCCGCTGCTGGCCTTGGCGCTGACGGTACTGGTGGGGGTCGGCCTGTTCATGCTGCTGGGCAAGGACCCCCTGCGCGGCTTGCAGATGTTTTTCGTCGAGCCGGTGCGCAGCCTGTACGCGCTGTCGGAACTGAGCGTCAAGGCCACGCCGCTGATCCTGATCGCGCTGGGCCTGGCGGTGTGTTTCCGCAGCAATGTGTGGAACATCGGCGCCGAGGGGCAGTACGTGATGGGCGCATTGTTCGCCGGCTGGGTGGCGATGCAGGCGGGGCCGGATACGGCGTGGCTCGGCCGCGCCATCGTCGTGCCCATCCTGTTGGCCGGCGTGCTGGGCGGCATGCTGTGGGCGGCCCTGGTGGCGCTGCTGCGCGACCGCTTCAATGCCAACGAGATCCTCGTCAGCCTGATGCTGGTGTATGTCGCCGAGATGGTGCTGGGCTGGCTGGTCTACGGCCCCTGGAAGGACCCGGCGGGCTACAACTTTCCGCAGACCATCACCTTCGCCGCCCAGACCCAGGTGCCGCGCCTGGTGCCGAACCTGCGTGCCCACATCGGCCTGCTGCTGGCGCTGCTGGCGGTGGCCGTGCTGTGGGTCTTCCTGTTTCGCACCTACCGCGGTTTTGCGCTGCAGGTGGGCGGGCTGGCACCGGCGGCGGCGCGGTACGCCGGCTTCTCGTCGCGCGCGGCGCTGTGGACGGCACTGTGTCTCAGCGGCGGCCTGGCCGGGCTGGCGGGGGGGCTCGAAGCGGCCGGCCCGCTGGGGCAATTGACGCCTTATGTGCCTGCCGGCTACGGCTTCGCCGCCATCATCGTGGCGTATGTGGGGCGGCTGCATCCGGTGGGCATCGTCTTTGCCGGGGTGCTGATGAGCATGTTCTACATCGGCGGCGAACTGGCGCAGTCGCGCATGGGCCTGCCGAAATCGCTGACCGGTGTGTTCCAGGGGCTGCTGCTGTTCACGCTGCTGGCCTGCGACACATTGATCGCCTACCGCGTGCGTTGGGTGCGGCGCACGCCGCCGGCGCAGGCTGCGGCGCCCGCCGCCGTTGCGCCCGGCTGAGGCGCACTGAAGACCTATGGACGCCATCGCCCTGCTGCTGGCCGCCACCTTCAACGCCGGCACCATCCTGGCGCTGGCCGGTCTGGGCCTGCTGATCAACGAACGTGCCGGCATCGTCAACCTGGGGGCCGAGGGCATGATGCTGGTGGCCGCCATCGCCGGCTTTGCGGCCGCGGTCACCACCGGCAGCGTGACCATCGGCCTGCTGGCCGGGGCCGCGGCCGGTGGGCTGATGGCCTTGCTTTTCGGGCTGATGGTGATCTGGCTCAACACCAACCAGGTGGCGACGGGCCTGGCGCTGAGCCTCTTCGGCGGCGGCTTCTCGGCTTTCGTCGGGACGGGCTTCGTGCAGGCCCGGCTGGGCCAGCAGCCCGACTTCCGCGTGCCGCTGCTGGCCGACCTGCCCTTCGTCGGTCCGGCCCTGTTCCGCCAGCACCCCATGGTCTATGTCGCGGTGGCGCTGGCTTGTGCACTGGCCTGGTTTTTGTACCGCAGCCGCGCCGGGCTGGTATTGCGCGCGGTCGGTGAGTCGCCCGAATCGGCACATGCGCTGGGTTATCCGGTGCGGCTGATCCGCCTGCTGGCGGTGGTCACCGGCGGCGCGCTGTGCGGCCTGGCCGGGGCCTACATCTCGACCGTCTACACACCGCTGTGGGTGGAAGGCATGGTGGCCGGCAAAGGCTGGATCGCGTTGGCGCTGACCACCTTCGCCACCTGGCGCCCGGGCCGCCTGCTGCTGGGCGCCTACCTGTTCGGCGGCGTCACCATGCTGCAGTTCCACCTGCAGGGCCAGGGGGTGGACGTGCCCAGCCAATTCCTCAGCATGCTGCCCTATGTGGCCACCATCGTCGTGCTGGTGCTGATCTCGCGCAACGGCGCGTGGATACGCGCGAACATGCCGGCCTCCCTGGGCAAACCGTTCTTTCCAGGGGCATGACGCTTGACGCCTACGTTTGCCCCGACCCGTTCCCGAACCCAACCCAACCCAACCCGACCCACAGGAGAGATCAAGCATGAAATCGAACACCCAACGCCGTCTGCTGCAACTGGCCGGCTGGTCGACGCTGGCCGCGGCAGCCGCACTCGTCGGCTGCGGCAAGAAGGAAGAGCCGGCGCCCGTCACAGCGACCCCCGCCGCTTCGGCCGCTGCACCCAAGCCCGCGCCGCTGAAGATCGCCTTTGCCTACATCGGCCCCGTCGGCGATGGTGGCTGGACCTTTGCCCATGACAACGGCCGCAAGGCGATCGAGAAAGAATTCGGCGACAGGGTCGTCACCACTTTCGTCGAGAAGGTGCCCGAAAGCGCCGATGCCGAACGGGTGTTCCGCGACCTGGCGGGCCAGGGCAACCAGCTCATCTTCGGCACCACCTTCGGCTACATGGAACCGATGTTGAAGGTGGCCGCCGACAACCCCGGCGTGAAGTTCGAGCACGCCACCGGCTACAAGACCGCGCCCAACATGCGCACCTACGACAGCCGCACCTACGAGGGCGCCTACATGGCCGGCATCATCGCCGGCACGATGACCAAGGCCAATGTGCTGGGCGTGGTCGGCTCGATCCCCATCCCCGAGGTCATCCGCAACATCAACAGCTTCACGCTGGGCGCGCAGAGCGTGAACCCGAAGATCCGGACCAAGGTGGTGTGGGTCAACGAATGGTTCAACCCGCCCAAGGAAACCGAGGCCGCGCAGAGCCTGATCAACCAGGGCGCCGACGTGCTGTTCCAGAACACCGACAGCTCGGCCGTGCTGCAGACCGCCGCCAAGAACAAGAAGCTGGCCTTTGGCTGGGACAGCGACATGACGGCCTATGCGCCCGAAGCGCACCTGGCCAGCGCCATCATCGACTGGGGCCCCTACTACCGCAAGGCCACGAAGGATGCGCTGGAAGGCACCTGGTCCACCGGCGCTGTGTGGTGGGGCGTAAAGGAAGGCGCCATCGACCTCATCAGCATCAACCCCATCGTGCCCGCCGCCACGCAAGAGGCCGTGGCCAAGGTGAGGGCCGGGCTGAAGGACGGCAGCTTCTCGATCTGGAAGGGCCCGCTGGTCGGCGCCGACGGCAAGGAAGTGCTGAAGGCCGGCGAGACGGCCGACGACAAGTTTCTGGGCGGCGTCAACTTCTACCTGAAGGGCGTGGACGGCAAGGTGCCGGCGGGCAAGTAGGCCCGACTGCGCAAACCCAGCCCCAACCCAGCCCCGCCGCGGCGCTGCGCCAGGCCGGGGCATGCTGCCGCGCCATGGTGCATGCGCGGCACACCGTGTGAGCACGAAACTTGCGGCACACGGTGGCCCGCCCTCACCTTCACTCAGACCGATTTCGCCGACCCCGGCACGGAGACCCGACATGCCCATTCCCACCGCCACACGCCGCACTGCCCTTGCGCGCACCGCCGCCATCACCCTGGCCGCCGCACTGGGCTGGCCCGCGGCGGCGCTGGCCCAGACCCCCATCAAGTTCCAGCTCGACTGGCGCTTCGAAGGCCCGGCCGCAATGTTCCTGGCCAGCAGTGCCAAGGGCTACTACAAGGCCGCTGGCCTGGACGTCAGCATCGACGCCGGCAACGGCAGTGGCGGCACCGTCACGCGTGTGGCCAGTGGCACTTACGACATGGGCTTTGCCGACATGGCGGCGCTGATGGAGTTCCACGCCAACAACCCCGACGCGCCGAACAAGCCGGTGGCGGTGATGATGGTCTACAACAACACGCCCGCGGCGGTGCTGGCGTTGAAGAAGAGCGGCATCACCAAGCCATCGGACCTGAACGGCAAGAAGCTGGGCGCGCCCGGCTTCGACGCTGGCCGCAAGGCCTTCCCCATCTTCGCCAAGGCCAACAACATCAGCGGCGTGCAGTGGACCAGCATGGACCCGCCGCTGCGCGAGACCATGCTGGTGCGTGGCGACATCGACGCCATCACCGGCTTCAGCTTCACCAGCCTGCTGAACCTGGAAGCACGCGGCGTCAAGACAGAAGACATCGTCGTGCTGCCCTACCCCGCGCACGGCGTGAAGCTGTACGGCAACGTCATCATCGCCAGCCCCAAGCTGATCAAAGAGAACCCGCAGGCGGTCAAGGCCTTCCTGAGCGCCTTCGCCAAGGGCATCAAGGAAGTGATGGCCAACCCCGACCCGGCCATCGAATACGTGAAGGCGCGCGACGGCATCATCAATGTCGACCTGGAAAGGCGCCGCCTGCGCATGGCCATCGACGCCGTGGTGGCCAGCCCCGATGCACGGGCCGAGGGTTTCGGTGTCGTCAACCCGGCCCGGCTGGCGCTGATGGCGTCGCAGGTGTCCGACGCCTTTGCCACCAAGACCCGTGTCGACCCCAGCGCGGTATGGACCGACCGCCTGCTGCCGCCCAAGGCCGAGTTGAACGTGCTGCCGCCGCTGCGCCGTTGAATGCGGGCTGTGTCATGAAACCGTTCGTCGACTTCCACAACGTCTGGCTGGCCTACAACGAAGAACTCCAGGCCGCCGGGCAGTACGCCGTCGAGGACATCTCGCTGCAGGTGCAGCAGGGCGAGTTCATCGCCATCGTCGGGCCCAGCGGCTGTGGCAAGAGCACCTTCATGAAGCTGGCGACCGGCCTGCGCCGGCCCAGCAAGGGCACGGTCATCATCGACGGCCGCGAAGTCACCGGGCCGCTGAAGATCACCGGCATGGCCTTCCAGGCCCCCAGCCTGCTGCCATGGCGCACGACGGTGCACAACGTGCTGCTGCCGCTGGAGATCGTCGAGCCCTACCGCAGCCAGTACAAATCGAAGAAGAAGGAATTCGAAGCCAAGGCGCGTGAGCTGCTGAAGAGCGTGGGCCTGGCCGGCTACGAGGACAAGTTCCCCTGGCAGCTCTCAGGCGGCATGCAGCAGCGCGCCAGCATTTGCCGCGCGCTGGTGCATGAACCCAAGATGCTGTTGCTGGACGAGCCCTTCGGCGCGCTGGACGCCTTCACCCGTGAAGAGCTGTGGTGCGCGCTGCGCGACCTGCAGGCCGCGCAAAAAGTCAACGTCATCCTGGTCACGCACGACCTGCGTGAAAGTGTGTTCCTGGCTGATGCGGTCTACGTGATGAGCAAGAGCCCGGGCCGCATG
>JBBSCX010000259.1:0-5618 GCA_038249905.1 Burkholderiales bacterium | reverse complement strand
CCTGCTGCAGCGTGCCGTCACCCTGCCCGACGCCGCCGCCACACCACACGAACGCCTGCTGGTGGTGGTGCGGTCCGCGGCCGATGATGGTGACGGTGACAGCGACAGCGACAACGGCAGTCACGTTGGCAGTGACATTGACAGCGACAGCGACAGCGTCAACGACAGCGCCAACGACAGCGACACCCGCGCCGGCCGCCAGACCGTGCTGGCCACCCTGCGCCTGCGCCCTGCCATCGGGCTGGACCGCCCGCACGTGTCGTACCACGTCGGCTGCACCGTGCATGCCGCGGCCGAACTGGGCCTGTTCCACCGCCAGCGCACCCTGCTGCTGGGCCACGACCACACGGGGGCCAGCGAGCTGGCCGACATCGCCTGGCTGCAGCAGGGCATTCCGCTGGCCGAACAAGCCGCCGCCTTGCGCGTGGGGGTACGCGCCGCGCTTCTTGCCGTGGCGATGCAGCGCCGGGCCTATGCCAGCACGCTGATCGCCGAGTTGCCCGGCCCGCGCGACGGCGCCGGGCAGAGCCCCTTCTGGCACGGCCTGGGCCGCCATTTCTACGCCAGCGACCCGCAAGCGGCCGCCCTGCAGCACGGCCCCGCCTGGCGCAGCCTGGTGGCGGCCCTGCTGCCGCGCCAGCCGGTGTATGCGTCCTTCCTGCCCGCAGCCGCAGCCGCCGCCATCGGCCAGGTGGCGCCTGCGGCCGCTTTGCTGGCCGAGGTGCTGGAAGACGCCGGGCTGCGCTACAGCCACCATGTCAATGTCGAGGACGGCGGGCCGGTGCTCGAGGCCATGCTGGACGACCTGCCAGGGGTCGCGACGGCGCGACGCTGGAAGGTGGCCGCCGACGCCCCGCCGCCGGGCGCGCCGGCAATGCTGCTGGGTACAACGGGCGCCACCCGAATGCTGCGCGCCGCAGCCCGGGCCATGCCGGGCTCGCGCGGGACGCTGCGCGTGGCGGAAGTGACGCTGGAACGCCTGGGCCTGGTGCCCGGCGACACGGTCTGGGCTGCGGACTGCGCGCTTCCTGCCGGCGCTCAGGGCTCGCCGGCGTAGGCCTTGCGAATGCCCGGCAGCAGGCGCGCGGCGTCCAGCGCCGCGTTCAGCAGCGACAGACGCCAGCCGTCCAGTTCGTCGCGGTCGTCGAACTCGCGGCGCATCACCTGGCGCCGGTAGGCGGCAATGATCTCGGCCACCGCCGCTGGCGATGCGTTGCCGAGGTTGACGATCAACAGGCGCTGCCCGGGTGGCGCGGCCGGGTCCAGTTCACGCTGGGTGGTGACGAGGATGGGGCCGTCGGGCGTGACTGAGCCGCAGGCCCGCATCACCGCCGCGCCGCGCGCCGGCCGGCACACGCTGGCCAGCAGCAGCGCGGCCTGCCCGTAGTCGTAGTGACGCTGCAGCAGCGTGGTTGCGGTCGGCGCTGGTTCGGCCCGCGCCGACGCCAGCAAGGCGTTCGCGGCCGCCGCGTCGCGCGTGGGCAACGCCACCAGGTTGAGGTTGCGGCGCGCGATCGCAGCTTCGGTGGCGCTGGTGCTGCTGCTCAGCAGTTCGGCCAGCACCCGCACGGCCTGCGGGCTGGCGGTGCGCGTCAACAGCACCGAGTACAGACCGAACCCAGGCGGCGCGGGATGGCGGCGGTCGACCGCCAGCCAGGCGCTGTCGCGCACGCCACCGGCCGTGAGCCAGTCACGCAAGTCGGGGGCGACGACGGCGGGCGAAGGAACGGCAGACTTGGTCTGGCGCGGCAGGCCGCAGGCCACCAGAGCTGGCGCCAGCGCCATCAGAAGCACCCCACGCAGGCAGCACAGCTGCAAGCCGGGCTGCCGCCAGAAACGCGGTCCGCCCCTGCTCCCAACCCCGCCCCCAGCGACCGGCCATGGCCACATCACTTCGGCTCCTCGGCCTGGCCCGGCGGGCGCGGGCGCCGCCACAGCGCCCAGGCCCGCGTCCCGAGCAGGCGCAGCACCACGGCGACAAAGACGAACAAGCCGGACAACTCGGTCGAGGGCTCGACACGCGGATAGACGGCAAAAAACGCCAGGGCCAGGCCCAGCGCAAGCGCCAGCACCACCGCGACCGACAGCGTCAGGTCCTTCACCGCACCGATCCCGACGCTGGCGTGTCCACGTGCGCATGTGTGTGCAAATGCGTTTGCATGCGGAACGTGGTGTCGACATCCAGCGGCATTGGGTCCAAGCTTTCACGGGCCAGGTTCGCAATGTAGTGCGCCGGGCCTGCTGCAGCCAGCCTGCGTGGCCACGGGGCATCCGACATCTCATGGAGCACCAGGATGAGACACCTCACATTGACGGCAGCACTGCTGCTGGGGGCAGCCGCGGCTGCAGTGCAGGCCCAGGACAACGACCTGAGCCTGTCGCTGGGCCTGCGGGCCTGGAACACCGAATGGACCACCTTCAGCTACTTCCCGATCAACCCGCAGGACAGCGTGGTCACGCAGGTGCCGGCGCGCGACAAGCTGGTGCTGGTGCCCACGCTGAGCCTGCGCTGGCGCGACGCCTTCGGCTCGGTCAGCCTGTACCCGACGACCGAGCATTCCATGTATGACGGCCTGCGCAGCGAACGCCGCGAGTTCGACCTCAACGCCGGCTACTACGTGCTGCCCGGGCTGGCCGTGACCCTGGGCTACAAGAAGATGGTGCAGACCGACGGCCGCTTCAGCTATCGGCCTGCAGGCCCGGTGGTGGGGTTGAGCGCCACCGCGCCGCTGGGTGCAGGGCTGAACGTCTACGGCGCTTTCGGCGTCGGCTGGCTGAAGACACCGGCCGCGCGCAATACCTTCGACGTCGTGTTCGATGCCGAGTACCGGCTGACGGAACTCGGCCTGGCCTACAGCCTGCCCGTGACCTGGATGGCCAAGGCGCTGACGCTGACCGCGGGCTACCGCACCCAGGTGCTGAGCTCCAAGCAGGCCCGCGGCGACCAGGACGGCCGCGACCTGACGCAAGGCCTGACCGTCGGCCTGGTGGCCAGTTTCTGAGGCCGCCTCAAAACGCCGGCGGCACCGCGCGCCGGCTGTCGCCCGGGCAGCCCGCAAAACAGAAACGGCCGCCGAACGAGCCGTAGATGTACGGTGTCTGCGGGCGGCCGTAGTCGCGCGCGGTGTCGGTGTGCACGCCCTGGATGACGAGCTTGAGCACGTCCTCGACCGCCACGTCACGGGTGCCGATGTGGCGCAGCAATTGCTGCGTCAGCGGCCCGTTGCGGCCCTTGCCGTCGTAGGCCGCGTCCTTCGAGGCCGTGGCGTACAGCACCATCGTGGACGGCGGCGCTTCCTGAATTGTCTGCAAGCCGTTGCCGACACCGGGCGCCGACTGCAGCGCGCGCAGCAGGGTCGAACGCCGGGCATCGACGCCGCGGCCGCCAGCAGGGGCGCCGAACAGGTCGGTGCGGCAGGCGTCCAGCACCACCAACTGGAAGCTGGGCCGCGTGCGTGCCAGGGCGGTGAAAAGCTCGTCCAGCCCGTACAGCACGGCCCGGGGGTCGGCCATCACCGAGGCCGGCTGCGCCTGTGTGGGAATCAAGTAATTGGCACCGCCCGCCTGCACGCCGTGGCCTGCGAAATAGACCACGCCGACCGCGCCGGGGGCCAGCTTGTCGACGTAGTCCTGCACCCGCGCCCGAAAGGCGGCGCGGTCGGGCACATCGGTGTGGCACAGCGTGGTGAAACCCAGGCGGCCGAGTGCCGCACACATGTCGGCCGCGTCGTTGCCCGGGTTCTTCAGCGGCGCGGCGTTTTCATAGCCGGCATTGCCGATCACGAGTGCCAGCCGGGCGGGCGCGGTGCCGCCTGCGGCCGTGCGGGGTGCGCTGTTGCAGGCGCCGAGGCACAGGGCGGCGAACAGCCACAGGCCGAATAGCGCCGTCGTCGGCCACAGGCGGCGGGCAGGCGCCGCTTGGCCTGGAACACGAAGGGCGGGCTGGCGATGCATCATCACACTGGCTTATAGCGCAGTGCCGACGCTGACTTTCGCGCCCGCAGTTCGCGCCGCACTCACAGTCCCGGCAAATTCGAACAGCCGGCCAAGGGCGGAGATCTGGCGCCCTACCGACTGCGCGCCGAGTACCGACTCAAACCGAGAACGCCGTACCTCGGTCCGACAGCCGCCAACCCCTGGGCTGGAGCCGGAGCCGGCGGCAGCTTCGCCGAGACACCGAACCCGCCGTCTGCCCTATCGATCGGTCGCGTGGCGCCGTCGAACGGCGCTGCCCAACATGGCGGCGCCGGCCAGCCACAGCGCCCAAGTCGACGGCTCGGGCACGAGGCTGATGGCAATCGCGTCCAGAACGGCGGTGTCCGGCACGCCGCTGCCGGGCATGGCCAGTCGCACCTCATCGAAGACGAGGCCCGAGAAGCCCACCGTGGACCATTGGATTTCCAGGTAAGAGAAAACTTTCGCGCTGACACCAGCAGCAACCGGGCTGCCGTCCAGGAAGAGCTGAAAGTTGAACGCCTGGCGAGCTGACGAACTGGTTTTCGCGAGAAACTGGATGGCATCGGCGTCGGCAAACCTGATGCGCGTGTAGCCCAGTCCCCACTCACCCGGGAACCAGCTGAAGTTTCCGTCGATGGCGGGCGCCCAAGAGAGCTGGGACACGATTCCACCCCCGACGATGCCGCCGACATAGTCGACGAGGATTCCGTCCTCGCTGTGTGACGTGACCCCATCAGCACCGACGACCGGACCCAAGGCCTCGAAGCTGTTGAAGTTGGTCGGCGACACAATGAACGGCGCCATGTGGATCGTCAACGCGCTGACGGGAGCCAGCATCGCCATCGACCCGAACGCCAGCAGCAGAGCACGCATGTATTTCTCCCCCAGTCGGTATGCGACGCATCCTGGGACGCATGGCGCGCATTGACTTCATTCAGATTGTCGAATGCGACCCCCCGATGCGAGGGGCGGTCGAAAGACGGGGCCGACCTCTGCAGCGCAAGGCAGCTTGAGGGGGGCTTCAGGCGCCGTCGCCCAGGACTTTGCGGTGTCGGTGAAAAAACGGATGGGCGGTAGCGCTCCCGCCCGACACCATGCTGATGTTTTTCCAGCGCGAGGGCAGACGTTTTGCGTCTGGCAGCATGAGCGAGATCCACCACAAGCCGCAATGGCTGGCGGCCGTCGACCAGCTCTACGACGCCGTCGGCCGCGAGCAAGGCCTGGCGCAGGCGCTGGACGCGTTCCGTCCCCTTTTCGACGCTCAGGCCGTCTCCTTCTTCACGGCACCGGATCTGCTTCACCCCCATTCGTCGCACACCGGTGCTGCCGGCATGAACGACCAGATGCTGCTGGAGTACCACGCCCATTTCAGCCCGCACGATGAGTGGGTGAATGCCGCCGTCAAGCGCAGCGATTTCGCCACCGGTGCCGTCTACCGCGGCACCGAGCTGGTCGAACCCCTGCGGCTGCAGCAGAGCTATTTCGGGAAGACCTTTCTTGCGCGGCATGGTGTCGTGGACGTTCTGGCCGCAGTTGTCGAGACGGCCTGCGCCGACGGATCGATGAGTTGGGTTTCCTTTCACCGCCACAGGGGTCAGCCGGCATTCAGCGAAAGTGACGCACGCACGATGTCGGCGCTGGCGCCGCACATGCGCCAGGTG
>JBBSCX010000258.1:0-5624 GCA_038249905.1 Burkholderiales bacterium | reverse complement strand
TCGAAAATGATAGCGAAACCCGCGCCCCGGTCACAGGGGCGTCGGGCTGGTCGCCGGCATGCACATTGGCCACGCGCACCCGGGCCCGGTGTTCGTCGGCAATTTTCTTCACCACCGCCAGGCCCAGGCCCGTGCCCTTGGTCTTGGTGGTGACGTAGGGCTCGAAGGCGCGCTTGAGCACCTTGTCGGCAAACCCGGGCCCATTGTCCAGCACCGTCAGGCGCACCGCGCGCAATTCGCCGGCCTCGCCGCGGGCGCTGCCGGTGGTCAGTTCAACCTGGCCGTCAGGGCGGTCGGCCACCGCGTCCAGCCCGTTCTGCACCAGGTTGTGGATCACCTGCCGCAGCTGTGTTGCGTCGCCCATCAGCAGCGGCAGGCCGGGTTCCAGCCGCGGCAGCAGCAGGCCGTTGTCCAGCGCCTGGCCATACAGCGCCAGCACCTCGGCAGCCAGCGCGTTCAGGTCCAGCGGCAGCATCTGCGCTGCGGGCAGGCGGGCGTAGTCGCGAAACTCATTGACCAGGGTCTGCATCGACTGCACCTGGGCCACGATGGTATTGACGCTGCGCAGCAGCAGCGCCTGGTCGGTACCTTCGAGCTTGGCCTCCAGCTTGTAGCGCAGCCGTTCGGCCGACAGCTGGATGGGCGTCAGCGGGTTCTTGATCTCGTGCGCCAGGCGCCGCGCCACTTCGGCCCAGGCGGCGCTGCGCTGGGCGCTGACGACGTCGGTGATGTCGTCGAAGACCATCAGCCGCGCGCCTGACGCGCCTTCTCCCGGCAGCGTGGCGCCGCGCACCAGCAGGTTCAGCGTGGCGCCGTCACCGCGCGCCAGTTCCATGCTTTCCTGCCACTGGTCGCGCTCGCCGACCTCGGGGCTGGACGCCAGCAGCTCAAAGCGCTGCGCCACCGCCTGCGCCAGCGGCTCCAGACCCTGCACTTCGGACAAGCGCCGGCCGCGCCAGGCCGACAGCGGGCGCTGCAGGATGCGGGTGGCGCTGGGGTTGACGGTGTCGATGCGGTCGTCGCGGTCGAACACGATGACCCCCGCGCTCAGCGTGTCGAGGATGGTCTGCAGGCGGCCGCGCGCGCCTTCGAGCTGGGCCACGCCGCGCTGCACCTGTTCACGCGTTTCGGCCATCTGCGCCGTCATGGCGGCAAAGCTGCGCGTCAGGCCGCCCAGTTCATCGCTGCTGGCAAACACCGGCTTGGCACGCAGGTCGCCGGCAGCCACCTGGCGCACGCCGTCGGCCAGCAGCAGCAGCGGCCGCGCCAGCTGGTTGCCCAGCAGGATGGCCAGCAGCACGGCCACGAACACGGCCAGGATCAGCGCCAGCGTCAGCGTGCCGATGTACATGCGGCTCAGGCTGTCACGGGCCAGTGCGCGCTGCTGGTATTCGCTGTACGCGGCCTGCACCGCCAGCGCGTTGACGGCCAGCGCGCGGGGCACCGCCTGCACCACCATCACGTACTGCTCTTCGACGCCGAACAGGGCGATGGTGGTGCGCGGCACCCGCGCCAGCGCCCGTACGCGGGCCTCGGTGGCTGCGGTGCCGCCACCGGCGTCTTCTTCCAGGCCTTCGATCTGGCTGGCTACCTCGCGCTGCCGCACCTCGCGCAGCAGCGCCGGCGTCGGACGCTCTGGCGGACCCGAGGCGGCGCTGCCGCCGGCCGACAGCAGCACCTGGCCGCCGGCGGCCACCAGCGACACCTCCAGCGCGCCGATCTGTTCACGCAGCCGCTCCAGTTGCAGCGGCTGGGTCGACAGCGGCGCCTCTCCCAGTCGCTCGGCCGCCACGCGGGTCTTGGCCCGCACGTCGGCGGCCAGGGCCTCCAGCGTGCCCTTGCCCAGGGCCAGTCCGGCGTCCAGTGCGCCGGCCACGCGCACATCGAACCAGGCCGAGATGCTGCGCGACACGAACTGATAGCTGACGGTGTAGATCACCAGCCCGGGCAGCAGCCCGGCCAGCGCGAAGATGCCGGCCAGCTTGATCAACAGCCGGCTGCCGAACTTGCCGCGCCGCACGCGGATGGCCAGCCGCACCACCACGGCGCCGATGACGGCCACCAGCAGCACGGCCACCGCCACGTTGACCCAGAACAGCCAGGCGAAGTGGCGCTCGTAGAACGCGCCCTGGGCCGACAGCGCCAGCACGAAGGCCAGCACCAGGGCGGTGCCGGTGGCGGCCACCAGCGACACGATCCAGGCCCAACGCGCCGTGCGGGTCATGGCAACAGGCCCGTGGCGGGGGTCATGGCCCGGCCGGCGCGGCGCGCGTCACCGCAGGGTGGTTGCAGCGCATGCCGTCCAGCCGTGCCCACGTTGGGCCTCATTCCAGGCGCAATGAGCGCTCGACACCCAGCGCCCATTCACCCGGCCCGCCCAGGCCGAACTGCAGCGGCCCCGGCAACTGCGTCGTGTCCAGGCGGTAGCTGAACTCCACGCGGTAGCTGGAGCGCGGTTCCAGCTGCGCCGCCTCGGCCAATTTCCAGCCCGCTCCGCGCGACACCGCCGCCAGCGCCTCGGCCAGTGACGGCAGACTCTGGTTGAAGCCGGCGAAGCCCACGCGCCAGGCCCCTGTCAGCGGCTGGTAGGCGATGCGCCACTGTCGCGAGACCCGGGCCACGCGCTCGTCCAGCCAGTACCAGCGGTTGCGCATCAGCTGCGCCTCGGCAACGAAGTAGACCGGCACGCCGCGCTGCAGCGCGTCTTCGACACCCCGCGGCAGGTCCAGACGCACCGCAAATTCCAGCTGCACTTCGCCATCGTTGACCGAAGTCGCCAAGGTCGCCAGTTCGACCCCCTGGGCGGCCGCCGGCAGGCTCAGCGCCGGGCCCATCAGCAGGGCAGGGCCACCGAACAGCAGGCCACGGCGGCGGGGATCGCAAGCTCGCTTGGGGGGGTCGGGGCGCGTCGGGACCGTCGGGCGGGGCATGGGCACGGCGGCGGGCTGGGCGCAGGTCTCAGGGCTTGTGGATCAGGGCGTAGAAAAATCCGTCCTGCAGCACTGTGCCCAGGCCCGCCCCATGCCGCGGATTGTCGGCCAGTGGAAGCAGATGACCCGGGGAGTCCCCATCCAGCCGCGCCGCGGCCGGCCCCACTCGTTGCAAAAATGCGTCGATCTGGTCCTGCCCCTCGGCCTTGAACAGCGAACAGGTGGCGTACAGCAACCGCCCGCCCGGGGCCAGCAGGGGCCACAGTGCGTCCAGCAGGGCGGCCTGCACCCGCGCCAACGCGGCGATGTCTTCGGGTCGGCGCAGCCAGCGCACATCGGGGTGGCGGCGCACGATGCCGCTGGCGGTGCAGGGGGCGTCCAGCAGGATGGCGTCGAAGGGCACCCCGTCCCACCACGTGGCGGTGTCGCGGGCGTCGGCGGCCTTCAGGGTGCAGCGGCCGACCGCTGGGTGGTCCGCTGGGTGGCCCGCTGGCTTGCCATCGCCGATATTGCCGCCCTCGCCCGCGGGCAGGCCCAGGCGGCGCAGCGTCTCGTCCACGCGCTGCAGACGCTGGGCGTCACTGTCCAGCGCCAGCAGGTCGATGTCGGCCAGTTCCAGCAGTTGTGCGGTCTTGCCGCCTGGGGCGGCGCAGGCGTCCAGCACCCTGGCACCACTGCGCAAAGGGTGCCCGCCCGGGTTCAGTCCCAGCAGCAGCCGGGCAGCGCGCTGCGCTGCCGCGTCCTGCACCGAGACTTCGCCGGCCGCAAAGCCGGGCAGCAGCGTCACCGCGCAGGGGCGGTCCAGCACGATCGCCATGCCGCCCAGGCCGGGCACCTCGGCGTCGGTCAGCCGCCGCGCGCCCTGCCCGGCGGCCTGCAACTGCTGCAGATAGGCCGCGCCATCGCCGCGGCGGGCGTTGACGCGCAGCGTCATCGGGGGGTGGCGGTTGGCCCCGGCCAGCAAGCTCGCCGCCTGCGCGGGCCAGTCGGCCTGCAGCCGCGCCGCCCACCACATCGGGTGGTTGTGCCGCGCCAGCGGCTGGCGCAGGGCGGCCGTGACCTGGGCCTGGCGTTCGCGCCCGAAACGGCGCAGCACGGCATTGACGAAGCCCGCCGCCTGCGGGTTGCGCTGGCGCACCGCGGCCACGGCCTGGTCGACGAGGGTGTGGTCGGGGTAGGCGGGGCGGGCTTCGGCGGTGCGTGCGTTGGCGGTGAGTGCGTCGGTGGTGCCGGTGGTGCCGGTTGTGCCGGTGGTACCGGCGGTGCCGGCGTTGTCGGTGGATGTGCCGTTGGGGCTGGCGGGGCTGCGTTCGCCGGCATCACCGTTGTCACCGCCATCGGCAGGACCGGGCCACAGCAGTGCCAGTGCCGTCAGCAGCAAGGCGTCGACCGCCGGTGGCGGTGTGCGCGGTGCCAGCGCTTCGCGCAGCACCAGCGCACTGCCCAGGCGGCGCAGCACCGCGAAGCTGAGCGCTTGCACGCCCGGCCGGGCCTCGGGCGGGCAATGCGCCAGCGCGTCGTTCAGTGACCGCCCGGCGCGCACGGCCTGCACCGCCTCGGCCGTCAACTCAAGCAGGCGGGCCAGCGGTGGGCCGTGGTGGGCGGATGTCACCGGGGCAGTCTAGTCCCCCGCCCCGGGCAGACATCAACTGCGCAACGCACAATCACCGGCCCCCCGTGTCACGGACGGTACCCATGGCCCGCATTTCGACGACCTCGCCCGACGCCCCGCCGCGCATCTTTCGCAGCGAAGAAGAACTCGCGCGCCTGCCCGCCAGCGAACGCATCCGCTATCGCCTGGTGCAGGCCGACCGCCGCTACCACGCCAACGACAACATCGCGGCCTTCATGCGCGAGGGCGAAGTCGAAGAGCTCAAGACCGAGGTGCAGGCCAAATTGCAGGAGGTATTGCAGGCGCTGGTGATCGACACCGACAGCGACCACAACACCCGCGAGACGGCCAAGCGCGTGGCCAAGATGTACCTCGAAGAGGTTTTCCGCGGCCGCTACGTGCCGATGCCGGCGGTGACCGAGTTTCCGAACGCCGAGCGCCTGAACGAGTTGATGATCGTCGGCCCCATCACCGTGCGCAGCGCCTGCAGCCACCACATGTGCCCGATCTTCGGCAAGGTGTGGATCGGCATCCTGCCCAACGAGCACAGCAACCTGATCGGTCTGAGCAAGTACGCGCGCATCGCCGACTGGGTGATGAGCCGGCCGCAGATCCAGGAAGAGGCGGTCATCATGCTGGCCAATGAACTGCAGCAGCGCGTGCGCCCCGACGGCCTGGGCATCGTGATGGAGGCCGACCACTTCTGCATGCACTGGCGCGGCGTCAAGGACACCGACACGGCCATGGTCAACTCCGTCATGCGCGGCGCCTTCCTGAAGGATGCCAATCTGCGGCGCGAGTTTCTGTCGCTGCTGCCGCGCAAGCAGCGGGACTGAGCCGCCAGACTGAGCCGCAAAGACCTCACTGGACAACTCCGCCACCGCGCCACGACCGAACCTGGAGACCACACCATGCTCGTCAGACTCATGTACGCCAGCCGTGCCGTGCCCTCGGTGGACCAGGACGAACTGGTGGCCATCGTCCGCAAGTCCAAGGCCAACAACGGCCCGGACGGCATCACGGGCGTGCTGTGCTTCAGCGAAGGCATCTTTCTGCAGGTGCTGGAAGGCGGGCGCAGCCCC
>JBBSCX010000257.1:0-5625 GCA_038249905.1 Burkholderiales bacterium | reverse complement strand
CGCCGCATCTCGCCGTTTTTTGTGCCGGCCTCGATCATCAACATGATCTCGGGCCATGTCTCCATCCGATACGGCTTCACCGGCCCCAACCTGGCCATCGTGACGGCTTGCACCACCGGGCTGCATTGCATCGGCCAGGCCGGCCGCATGATTGAGTACGGTGATGTCGACGTGATGGTGGCTGGCGGCGCCGAGGCCACGGTGTCGCCGCTGGGCGTGGGCGGTTTTGCCGCGGCCCGGGCGCTGTCCACGCGCAACGAAGACCCCAAGACCGCATCCCGCCCCTGGGACAGGGACCGCGACGGTTTTGTGCTGGGCGAAGGCGCCGGTGTGCTGGTGCTCGAAGAGTTCGAACACGCCAAAAAGCGCGGCGCGAAAATCTACGCCGAACTGGCCGGTTTTGGCATGGGTGCCGACGCCTTTCACATGACCGCGCCCAATGTCGATGGCCCGAAGCGCAGCATGCTGGCGGCGCTGCGCAACGCCCGCGTCAACGCCGATGAGGTGGACTACCTCAACGCCCATGGCACCAGCACGCCGCTGGGCGACATCAACGAGACCAATGCCATCAAGAAGGCATTCGGCGAGCACGCCTACAAGATGGTGGTGAACTCGACCAAGTCGATGACCGGCCATCTGCTGGGCGGCGCCGGTGGCATCGAGAGCGTGTTCAGCGTGCTGGCCCTGCACCATCAGGTGTCGCCGCCGACGATCAACATCTTCAACCAGGACCCGGAATGCGACCTGGACTACTGTGCCAACACGGCGCGGCAGATGAAGATCGACGTGGCCGTGAAGAACAACTTCGGCTTCGGCGGCACCAACGGCACGTTGGTCTTCCGACGCGCCTGAACTTCACCCCGCACCGTTCATGCGCTCACCGCCGCCCGTGGCCGTGCGTACCGGCGGCGGCCCGGTCTGGCGTGGCGTGCAGGCGGCGCTGCCGGCCTTGGGCCTGGCCGTGCTGAAGCTGTGGACATTGCGCCTGGCCGACGTGCCGATGGCGGTGGCAGCACCGGCGGCGCTGCTGCTGGGCAGCGCAATCGGCACCTGGCTGTGGCGGCGCAAGGCCTGGCGAACGACGGCGCTGGCCTGGGACGGCGCGGCCTGGACCGTCGACGGCATGCCGGTGACGCCGACGATCACGCTCGATCTCGGCGGCTGGCTGTTGCTGCGCCTGCGCACCGGGCCGGTGGTCGAGGCGGGCGACGCGGGCGCGTTGGGCCTGAGGCCGCCGTCCTGGCTGGCCGTTTCCGCGCGCGAGGCCGGCCCGTCCTGGCACGGGCTGCGTGTGGCACTGGTGGCGCAGGTGGGCCCGCCGGAAGGGGCGTCACTGCCGTCGTCACTGCCGTCGTCACTGCCAGACGATGAAGGCGCACATTCCGGCCCGCGCCGCAACGGCTGAGCCGCGCACACCCGCGCACAACCCGCAAAAAGCCGCAAAAGCCGCGCCCACCCCATGGCCGACAACGACCTCGATGCCGCCCTCGTCGCCCGCGTGCGCCTGGGCGACAGCCGCGCGTTCGAGATGCTGGTCGTCAAGTACCAGCGCCGCATCGAGCGCCTGATCGGGCGCATGGTGCGCGACACAGATCTGGTCCAGGACATCGCGCAGGAGACCTTCATCCGTGCCTGGCGCGCGATCCCGCAGTTCCGCGGCGACAGCGCCTTCTACACCTGGCTCTACCGCATCGCCGTCAACACCGCGAAGAAGGCGCTGATGGACCTCAAGCGCGACCCCTTGATCACGGAAACTGCGCTGGGTTTTGCGCATGACGACGACGAAACTTCGCGCGTCGAGAACGAACTAACGGACGGTGAGACCCCCGACGCCCTGTTGGCGAGCAAGGAAATTGCGGCCGCCGTGAACTCTGCGATCAATGCGCTGTCAGACGACCTTCGGCAGGCCATCACGCTGCGCGAGATCGAAGGCCTGAGCTATGAAGAGATTGCCGACGCCATGAATTGCCCCATCGGAACGGTGCGTTCACGCATCTTCCGTGCCCGCGAATCCATTGCTGCGCGCCTGCGTCCTCTGCTGGACACACGCGATGGCGAACGATGGTGAACGGACGGGCCGACTTTTCCCCGACTTTTCGCCGACCCTTGCCTCGGCCATTCCCCGACCAAGCCCCTCGCCACCCGACGCGATCCTTCCGCCCTCCACAATCAGGCCGCCCGCCATGACCGTCACGCCTCCACTCTCCGATCTGCCCCAAGGGCGTACGCCGGTTTTGACAGCATCTGCCACAGGCGCTGCGCCCGGCCGTGAACAAGATGCCTGGCTTTCGGCCCTGGCCGATGGCGAGGCCACAGCCGCCGACCGGGCTTGCAGCGCATGGCGCGACGACGCTCAGGCCCGTGCCACCTGGCACGCCTATCAGCTGATCGGTGACGCACTGCGTTCTGACGAACTGGTCACGCCCCCAGGCCATGACGCGGCCTTCCTGACGCGCCTGCGCTTGCGCATGGCGACGGAACCGGTGCCGCTTGCTCCCGCACCGCTGCCCGGCACCGGCACCGGCGCAGCGGTGTCCGCGACTGGGGTCTCGCGTCGGCGTCAGGTGTGGCTGAGTTCGGCCGCGATTGCCGCCGGCTTTGTCGCCGTGGCCGGCGTGCTGGTGGTCACGCGCACGGCACCGGTGGATGGCGAGGGCACTTGGCTTGCGCGCGGCAACAACAGCGGGCAGACCTCATCCGGCCTCGTGCCGGCCAGCCCGACGATGTTGCGCAACGCGGGGCTGGACCGCTACCTGGAGGCGCACCGCGGCCTGCCCGGCTTGGCGCCGGGCATCGCGGCCGGCGGTGGCCTGCGCAGCGTCGACGCCGTCGTGCCCCTGCCCTCGCTCTCCGCGGCGCCGACCACGGCAGACCGCGCTTCCGCCGCGCCGGCCCTTCGCTGAATGCCTGCCACCGTGTCCCTGCGCACTGTGGGGGTGGCGTTCACGCGCCGCGCCTGGCGGCCTGGGCATGCCTTGATCGCGTGCCTGCTGCCTTGCCAATTGCTGCTCGGGGCGGCGCAGGCCGCACCCGAGGCCGGCAGCAACGCCGCAGCGACGTCGTCGCAGGCGCGCGCCTGGCTGGCGCGGGTACAGGGCGCGGCCCAGAACCTCAGTTTCCAGGGCACGCTGGTGGTCAACGCGGCGGGCTCGCTGTCGAGTTTGCGCGTCTGGCACCAAGGCAGCGGCGACATGCGCTATGCCAAGCGCGAAGCCCTGGACGGCCGCAAACAATTGGTGCTGCGCCGCAATGAAGAGGTGCAGACGCGCTGGCCGCAGGAGCGCGTGATCATCACCGAGCAGCGCCAGCTTCTGCCGATGGCGCGTGTCACGCCCACCTCGGTCGACCCGCGTGCGCTCGAGTACTACAGCCTGCAGCGACAAGGCGACGACCGGGTGGCAGATCGGGACGTCGAGGTCGTGTTGCTGAACCCGCGCGATGAATTGCGTTATCCGCAGCGCCTGTGGGCCGACCGCGCCACCGGCTTGCTGCTGCGTGCCGAGATCCTGGACGCGCAACTGGATGTGCTGGAGAGCGCCAGCTTCAGCGTGATCGAACTCGGCATCCGCACCCAGCCCGGCGTGGCCGAGCGCGAGTGGCGGCGCACCGAGGGCTGGCGCGTCATCCCCTCCAGCAAACGCCTGACCGAACTCGACGCCGAAGGCTGGACATTGCGCAAGGAGGTGCCCGGTTTCCGGCTGCTGGGTTGCGTGAAACGGCCGCTCGCTGCCGCTGCGGCCGCCGCTGACGATGCCGGCCGGTCGGACAGCCTGGCCCTGGACGCGCAGGTGCTGCAGGCGGTGTTCTCCGACGGGCTGACCCATGTCTCCGTCTTCATCGAGCCCTTTCATGAACCACGCCACCGCGCCAGCGGCGAGTGGCTGACCGGCGCCACGGGCACGCTGACGCAGCGCCGTGGCGATCAATGGATCACGGTGATGGGCGATGTGCCCGCACCGACCCTGCGCCTGTTCGCCGACAGCCTGGCCCGCCGCTGACGGCGAGCCTGCGTTCGCGCAGCGGGCGACGCAGGCCTCGCGCGCATCCGACGTTTTCTCCAGTCTCCTGCGGCCCGTTCCAAGCCTCTCACCGAGCAACATGATGCAGACCCTCCGCCCTACGCCCTTGTGCATCCGCCGCGCCCTCGTGCTCGGCTTCAGTGTCCTGCTGATCGGCAGCGCAGGTCTGGCGCCGCAAGTGGCGCGTGCCCAGGCCACGCCGATGGCGCAGCTGCCCGACTTCAGCGACCTGGCCGATCGTGTCGGCCCCAGCGTCGTCAACATCCGCACCACCGAGCGCCGGGGGGGCGCGCGCACCGGCCCCGGGCAGGAGGTGGACCCGGCGCTGGAGGAGTTCTTCCGCCGCTTCGGCATCCCGATGCCGGGCCGGCCGGACCCGCGCCGCGGCGGGCCGCGGGGCGGCGAAGGCGAAGGCGAGGCGCAGCCGCGTGGCGTCGGCTCGGGCTTCATCCTCAGTGCCGACGGCTTCATCATGACCAATGCGCACGTGGTCGACGGCGCTGAAGAAGTCATCGTCACCCTCACCGACAGGCGCGAGCTGAAGGCGCGCATCGTCGGTGCCGACCGCCGCACCGATGTGGCTGTGCTGAAGATCGACGCCACCGGTCTGCCGCCAGTGAAGATCGGCGACATCAACCGCTTGAGGGTGGGCGAGTGGGTGATGGCCATCGGCTCGCCCTACGGTCTGGACAACACCGTCACTGCCGGCATCGTCAGCGCCAAGCAACGCGATACCGGTGACTTCCTGAGCTTCATCCAGACCGACGTCGCCATCAATCCGGGCAACAGCGGTGGCCCCCTGCTGAACCTGCGCGGCGAGGTGGTGGGCATCAACTCACAGATCTACAGCCGCAGCGGCGGCTTCCAGGGCATCAGCTTTGCGATCGCGATCGACGATGCGGTGCGGGTGTCCGACCAGCTGCGCACCATTGGGCGCGTGATCCGCGGCCGCATCGGTGTGACCATCGCGCCGGTAACCAAGGACGTGGCCGAGGCCATCGGCCTGGGCACCGCGCGCGGTGCGCTGGTGCAGGGCGTGGAGAAGGACGGACCGGCCGACAAGGCCGGTATCGAGGCTGGCGACATCGTGTTGCGCGTCGATGGCAAGGGCGTGGAACGGCCCGGCGATCTGCCGCGCCTGGTATCGGCGCTCAAGCCCGGCACGCGCACGACGATGCAGATCTTCCGCCGCGGCACCACGCGCGACATCCAGGTGGCTGTGGTCGAGTTCGAGCCCGAACGGGCGACGCGGGTGTCGCAGGCCGAACCCGGTGCCGCGCCGTCGGCAGGCAGCCAGAGCGCGATGGGCCTGACCGTGGTGGAGCTGACGGACGCGCAGAAGCGCGAACTGCGCTTGCGCGGCGGCGTGCGCGTCGAGGCGGTGGAGGGCGCGGCCGCACGTGCCGGCCTGCGCGAGGGCGACATCATCGTCACCATCGACAACGCCGAGGTGGCCGACAGCCGCGCCTTCGCCACCATCGCCGCCCGGGCCGAGAAGAACCGCGCCGTCAGCGTCATGGTGCGGCGCGGCGAGTGGACCAACTATCTCGTCATCCGGCCCGGACGCTAGTTGACTTGGCAGACAGGTCTTTCTGCGATGCGGAAT
>JBBSCX010000256.1:0-5629 GCA_038249905.1 Burkholderiales bacterium | reverse complement strand
CTTGGCGCGCGACACCTTCATGCGCAGCGGCTTGACTTTCTCGACCTTTTCCCCGCCCTCGGCCGGCTCGGTGCCTTCGCTGGCTTCGGCCACCTCGGTGCCTTCGACTTCGGCCTCGGCTTCGGGGTCGAAATCGGCATCAACATCGCCCAGATCGTCATCCTCGGACGCCCCGGGCTTCTTCGCCGGTTCGGCCGGCTTGGCGGCCTTGCCCTTGGCGACCGGCTTGCCTGCGGCGGCGCGTGCGGGTGTGGGTGCGGGTGTGGGTGCGGCAGCCTTTGGCTTGGAATCGGTCTTGGGGCCGGACTTGGATTCGGCCTTTGCCGCGGTCTTTACCGCGGTCTTTGCCACGACCTTGGCCTCAGGCTTGCCTGCGGCCTTGGGCGTCGGTTTGGCCACGGTCTCGGACTTCGCCGCGGGCTTGGCCTCGCTCTTCGGTGCGGGCTTGCCTTCGGTCTTGGATTCGGCCTTTGGTGCAGCAGCCGGGGCCGCTTTGGCGGCCGTGCCCGACCCCGCTTGTGCGCCGCCGGGCGCCTTGGCCGGATCCTTTGTGGACTTGGCCACAGTCGCCACAGCGGCCTCAGTGGCGGCGCTGGCGGTGGCAGCGGTGGCGGCGGTGGCGGCAGGGGCAGGCTTCTTGGCGGTCATGCGGATCCTTGGAACGAAGTGGCTTCGGCGCAGCCTGCACCGGCGCCACCTGACATGAGCAACCCACGCATGCCCACATAGGGATGTGTGCCGGGTTGGCGCTTGTCTGGAAGTGAAGGGGCAGGGGGGCAAGCCAGCGTGAGGGGGTCCCTCGGCACCTCACCTTCGCCTGATTCTTGCCCGCGATGCGGGTCCCGGCCGGGCAGTGTGGAGGTCACGTCAGGTCACGTCGGGCGCGGAATGGTTGCCGCTGTACTTGCCGCTTTCGACAGCATCGGATTATACCCAGGACGCGCCGGTCCCGTGCCGGCGCTGTCGCTTCAGTCGCCCGCCGGCCGCACTGCCAGCGCCGCCTTGAGGGTGCGCAGCCGTTCATGCACCGCGCGCAAGGCCTGCAAAGCCTGCATGTCATGACCGGCGCCCGCCGCCAACGCCGAGGCCTCGGCCTCCAGCTGCGCCACCCACAGGCGCTGCAGCACGCGCTGCAGGTCGTCCAGGCAGTGGGCCTCGTCCGGGTCGGCGCCCTGAACCCAGCCCCGCGCCAGCGCGTGCAGCGCCGGCTCGTCATGCAGCAGTGCTGCATCCAGCGCCGCCCAGGTCTGGGCGCCGTATTCCAGCAGTTGCCGTTCCAGCCAGGCCACGGCCTCACCATGGGCACCGCCCAGGCGGTGCAGCAACTGCTGATCGTCGGCGCCCAGCAGGTCCCACCAATCGGCATGCCGCAGCAGCAGGCGCAGGGCGAGGTCGGCGCTTGCGGCGGGCGGGCGTTGGCCCCTTCGCGTCGCCGCCGGCGCCGGCCGCCGGGCGCTGACACCCGGGCTGCGGCCCGTGCGCCCGCCTGCCGCATCCGTACCCGTACCCTCACCCGCAGCCGTGCCCCACAGTGCCGCCAGGTCGGCCGGGGGCAGTTCAGCGCGGCGCGCCATTTCGGGCAGCAGCTGGCGCTTCAAGGCACCGTCGGGCAGGGCCTGCCACAGCGGGCGCGCTTGCGCCAGCATGCGGGCGCGGCCCTCGGCGTTGCGCAGGTCGCAGTCCTCGGCGGCGCCTTCGATCAGTTGCACCGACAACGGCACGGCGGACGCCACTGCGGACTCGAACGCGGCAGCGCCCTTTTCACGCACGAAGCTGTCGGGGTCGTGTTCCGGCGGCAGGAACAGAAACAGCACGCTGCGCAGGTCGGTGGCCAGGGGCAGCGCGGCTTCCAGCGCCCGGGCGGCGGCGCGGCGTCCCGCCTTGTCGCCGTCGAAGCTGAAGACGATGCGGTCGGTGAAGCGGAACAATTTGCTCACGTGCTCGGCCGTGCAGGCCGTGCCCAGCGTGGCCACGGCGTTGGCGAAGCCCCATTGCGCCAGCGCGACCACATCCATGTAGCCCTCGACCACCAACGCGTAGCCCTTCTCGCGCAGTGCTTGCCGGGCCTCGAACAGGCCGTAGAGTTCGCGCCCCTTGCTGAACAGCGGCGTCTCCGGCGAGTTCATGTATTTGGGCTTGCTGTCATCCAGCACGCGCCCGCCGAAGCCGATGAGTTCACCGGCCACGTTGCGGATCGGAAACATCACCCGGTCACGGAACCAGTCGTAGCGGCCGCGGTCGGCTGCTGCGCCGTCGACGGGTGCGGGTGCGGGTGCGGGTGCCGCTGTCGCTGCCGGCGCGGCAGCCGACTCCTCGCCCGCGTCCATCTCGGCGCGGCTGCGCACCAGCCCCGCCTCCTCCAGCCGCGGGTCGTCGTAACGCGGGAACACGCCAGCCAGGGAGCGCCAGCCGGGCGACGCATAGCCCAGCCCGAAGCGAGCGGCCGTGGCACCGTCCAGGCCGCGGCGCTTGAGGTAGTCGACGGCGCGCGGCGTGGCGCGCAACTGGGCGCGGTAGAAGTCGTTGGCGCGTACCAGCACCTCGCCCAGCGACTGGCGGCGTTCACGCAGCTTCTCGCGCTGCTGGCGCTCTTCCGGGCTGACCTGTTCCTCTGGCACCTGCATGCCGGCGCGTCCGGCCAGTTCGCGTACCGCATCGATGAAGCTCAGGCCCAGCTGCTCGGTCAGGAAGCGGATGGCGTCGCCGCTGGCACCACAGCCGAAGCAGTAATAGAACTGCTTGGCCGGGCTGACCGAGAAACTGGGCGACTTCTCGGCATGGAAGGGGCACAGCCCCATCAGGTTGGCGCCGCCGCGCTTCAGCTCGACATGCTGGCCGACGATGTCGGCGATGTCGGTGCGCGAGAGCAGGTCCTGCAGGAAGCCCGGCGGGATCACGCGCCCAGCCTTGCCGGCCCGGTGGTGGCTTCGCCGTCGTCTGCACCGGCACCGCGCGCGCCGGGCACGACTGCGGGCATCGCCACGCCCGGCCCGAACATGCCGCGCCAGCCGCGCACCCAAGGCGCGATCTGGCTGGCCGGCATCGGCGCGGCGATGCCCGTGCCCTGGCCGATGTGGCAGCCCAGGTCCAGCAGGGTGCGTGCCTGGGCGGGGGATTCCACACCCTCGGCGATGACGCGGTGGCCCAGCGTGCGGGCCAGGCCGATCACGCCTTCGACGATGGCACGGTCCTGGGCGTCGTCCAGCATGTGGGTGACGAAGCTGCGGTCGATCTTCAGCGTGTCCACGGGCAACTGGCGCAGCGAGGTCAGGTGCGAATAGCCGGTGCCGAAGTCGTCCAGCGCCAGGCGCACGCCGATGGCGCGGCAGCGTTCGAGCAGCAGCGACACGGCGTCGATGTCGACATGGGCCGTGCTCTCGACGATTTCCAGTTCGATGTGGCCGGCCAGCGGTTCGGCGTGGCGGGCCAGCAGTTCCGACAGGCGCTGTGCGAAGTCAGGCTCCTGCAGGTGGCGCGCCGAGATGTTGACGCTGACGGCAATGTCCAGCCCGCTGCGCCGCCACTGCGACAGGTGTTCGAGTGCGCTCGCCAGCACCCAGTCGCCGACGCGCGACGACAGGCCCGTGTGTTCGATCAGCGGCAGGAACTGCAGCGGCGCGGTCAGCCCGTTTTCCGGGTGTTCCCAGCGCAGCAGGGCCTCCACGCCCAGCACGCGGCCGCTGCGCATGTCCACCTCGGGCTGGTAGTAAAGGACAAACTCGTCGCGGTCCAATGCTTCTTGCACGCGGCCGACCGCCAGCGTTCTTTCCTCGGTGCGGCGACGGTGTTCGGCGTCGAAGAACATGACGTTGTTGCGCCCGCCCTGCTTGGCGTCGTACATCGCGCGGTCGGCGTGGCGCAGCAGGGTGTCGGCGTCGCTGCGGTCCAGTGGGTAGATGGTGGCGCCCATGCTGGCTGTCACGCGCACCGCCTCCTTGTCGGCATCGATGACATAGGGCTGTGCCACCACACGCAGCACCCGGTCCACCGCCTGGCGCGCCTCGTCCAGCGTGCCGGCGCGCAGCAGCAGCACAAATTCGTCGCCGCCAAGGCGAGCGGCGGAATCGGCCCAGTGTTCACGGCTGCGCAGGGCGCTGCGCAGGCGGCCGGCGAGTTCGGCCAGCAGGCGGTCGCCGGCGGCGTGGCCATGTTCGTCGTTGACGGGCTTGAAGCGGTCGAGGTCGAGGTAACACACCACCAGCAGGTAGCCGTCCCGGTCGGCGGCGCGCAATGCGTCGTCGAGCAGCTGCGTCAGCCGTGCCCGGTTGGGCAGGCGCGTCAGCTCGTCGGTGTGGGCCTGGCGCTGCAAAGCGTCGCGCTGGGCGCGCTGCTCGGTGATGTCGCTGAGCACCAGCACGTGGTAGCGCAGGTCCTGCAGCGGCCCGCGCACCGTGGACAATGTGGCGTGCAGCGTGTGCGGCTCGCCGTCGGCGCCGCGCTCGACCAGTTCGCCGCGCCAGAAGCCCTCGGCCTTGAGTCCGGACCACATCGCCGCGCGCTGCTGGCGGGCCAGCGGATCGGTGGGATTGGGGCGCATGATGGCCGGCACGCTGCCGAGCAGCTCGGCGCGCGGCACGCCGAGGATCTCGGCGCAGGCGGGGTTGGCATCGATCACGCGCAGGTCTGCATCCGTGATCACCAGGCCCTCGTGCAGATGCTGGAACAGGCCGGCCGACATCAGTTGCCGTTCTTCGGCCTCGCGCCGCGCCTGCACGTCGGCCAGCGTGGCCAGCAGCCGTTGCGGGCGGCCGCCTGCCGTGCGTTCGATCACCAGCAGCGTGGTCTCCAGCCAGCGCCAGCCGCCGGCATGCGGGTGGCGCAGTTCCAGGCGCTGGCGGCCGGCATCGCCGCTGCGGGCGGCGGCCATGGCTGTCTCCAGGGTGCTGCGGTCGTCGGGGTGCACCTGGCGCAGCCAGGCCTGCGGACTCCAGCCGCCGCCGCCATGACCCGAGAGCTGCCGCCAGGCGGTGGACGCATAGCGGCTGTCGCGGCCCAGGTGCCAGTCGGCCACGCCCAGGCGTGAGCCGTCGAGCGCCCATTCCCAGCGCTGAGCGCGTGCCCGTGCATCGGCATGGGCGCCGTGCGCCAGCAACAGCGTGCCCAGCAAGGCCGCTGCCCAGACCAGCTGCGCGCTGCCGGAGGCGATGCTCGCGCCCGACAGCACCACCGCATTGCCGCCGGCCCCGGCCACCATCAGGCTCGACAGCAGGGCCGCGCAGCTGGCCAGTGCAACCCGCCCGCGCAGTGCCAGCGCGCCCACCAGCAGCAGCGGCGCGAAAACCGACAACAGCACCAGGGTGGGCGCTTGCTGCAGGCCCGGCGCCACCGCCAGCAGCCACAACATGGCCAGCGTCGCCGCCAGCGCCAGCAGGGACTCGGGCCAGTCCGACTTGGGTTGCATGGCGTGCAGAACGCGGCGGTCCACCATCAGGGTGGGCATGGCTGTGGCCAGGCACCCCAACAGCACGACCAGCCAGGCCAGCGCCAGGTTGCCGATCGTGAGGTTGCCCGGCAGCACCGCCAGCGAGATCCCTGCCGCTGCGCTCAGCGCCAGGGGCCCTGCGGCAGCGCCCACCAGCAGGGCGAGGTCGCGTGACCGGCTCAGGCGCATGTCGAAGCCCGTGCGCTG